>NZ_JAVKBY010000261.1:0-17539 GCF_040222985.1 Coleofasciculus sp. F4-SAH-05 | reverse complement strand
TCACATCAGTCCCTTGAGTACGCACCAACCGGGGTAAGCTGTCACGCATTTAGGGCTTGCTGCAAAGCCCGGGAACCATTATATATTAAGGGTTATAGAACGATTTAATCCCAAGTTGCAGTCTAAGGTAGAATCTGTCATGCTGAGTGGAGTCCGGAGCGAAGCGGAGGAACGAAACGAAGCATCTGCAGAACCCTTCACGACCTTCGAGGGCAGGCTCCGTGAAACGGAGTGACGCTCGCGCATCTATCCAGATTCCTCGCTTCGCTCAGAATGACATGATAGAACGCAACTTGGTATAAGGTGCATAAAGTCCAAGGTTTTGGCACATAGATACTTAAAATCCTTGCATCTGGATCAGCAAAAATGTATCCCCATCTCCCCCATCTCCCTCATCTTCCCCATCTCCCCCTCACCTCATCACTTATTCAGCAGCCCCTAATTAATGAGTTCGCCACACAACGTTCAAGTAGTTCCTCAATACCACTAACCACCCAAATTCGAGTCCCAAGCTGACGACTCACCTCTGCCACGGTCATATCATCTAAAAACTTCGTATCATCATGTTTCAGCATAACCGAAGGCAGTAAAATGCCATCACCGAAGTCTTTTCCTGACAATTGCTTAAGCAAATCTTGTCCGGTTAATAACCCCGTAACCGTAATTTCTTGTCCCCAATACTCACTCCGTAGCGCTGCTATTTCGACTTGCAATCCCTCAACTTTATTCAACTGCTGTACTAGCGGAACAAACGCTGTTTCCACTGCATTACCGACCACCCAGGTTAATTGTCGCGCAGGTTCTACACGGGTGGGTAACATCCGCGTTGCTGTCTCTTGAAATTGTTTAATAAACTGGCGAATTGAACCCACACCATTGCCAATTTGGGGATAATCTTCGTAATGAGATTCTGATGGTAATTCTTGTTGGGCGATTAAAAACCACTCATCGGCTAACCACGCAAACGTAGACCCGAATTGTTGGCGAAATTTTGTTTGTAGGCATTGAACTTGCTGGATCACCTCTGCGGCTTTCTCACGAGTAACAGGAATTAATTCATCCTCTGACGGACGAAAGCGAGTTAACCCCACAGGAACGACGGCGACTGAAGCAACAGCCGGGACTTCATTCTGTTGAAATTGGGCTAAATCTCTCAGGGTTCGTTCTAAGTGAATGCCATCATTAATACCGGGACAAAGCACAACTTGAGCATGAATTTGTAATCGTCGTTCCTGAAACCATTGCAACTGGTCTAAAATCTGCCCAGCACGAGGATTTTTGAGTAATCGGCTGCGAACCTCCGGTTCGGTGGCGTGGACGGACACATACAAGGGAGATAGACGCAGGCGTTCGATGCGATTCCATTCGCTTTGAGTGAGGTTGGTTAGGGTTAAGTATGAACCATAGAGGAAACTGAGGCGATAGTCATCATCTTTGAGATATAAACTCTGTCGTTTTCCGGGAGGTTGTTGGTCAATGAAGCAAAAAGGACAGCGATTATTACACTGAATTAAGCCATCAAATAAGGCGGTGGCAAATTCTAATCCTAAATCCTCGTCGTAGTCTTTCTCAATTTCTACAGAATGGATGTTTCCCGCCGCATCTCGGACTTCTAATTCTAATAGTTCATCGGCACAGAGAAATTGATAGTCGATTAAGTCGCGGGGAGGTGTACCATTAATCAAAACAATTGCGTCACCGGGTTCAAACCCCACCTCAGCTGCGATGGAGTTGGGGATGACGTTGTTAATTAAAGCTGGACGGATAGAAGTTTCACTCATGGGAAAGGGAACAGGGAACAGGGAACAGGAAATTCAAAATTCTAGTTCTTGAACGCCATTGGGTGTAATTTGATACCCCCATTCTGGATGCTGTGAAATTGCCCGTTCGATTTCGGGTCGAAGAATGGGATCTGCCATGAATTGGGCAATGGTGGTGAGATCGGGACGTTGACCATAGAGGCGCAGACGGCGCAGGGGTTTCAGTCGGGTTGATGGTCTGGAGGAATGGCAAGAATGTTTCACCAAGTCACACAATCGGCGGTAGTTCTCTTGTCGTTGTTCTGGAGTATGTCCAGTATCAAAGTCAGACGCCGTGAATAGAGGTAATTTGGGGGGATTGGCAATGTTTCGCGGTTTCCAACCGTAGCGTAGGGCTTTGATTAGATAATCATTCGGTTTCTCAAGTAGTCCCTTGGCGCAATACTCGATGAAGGCTTGAATCGATGGTTCTAAATTGTGGGCATAGTTGTAGATTATTTGTTTGAGATGTTCATCATTGAGTTTAACACCTAGCTTTTCTAACTTAGCTTGGTATTGGTAAATAATATCGATGTGACCGGGATCAAGTTCTGGAAAGTCCATCTGATGATTTTGCGACTAGACGCCCACTCCTAATCATAAAGGTAGAGTAAACAACCCCACCCTGTAGAGACGCGCCATGGCGCGTCTCTACATTTTCAAGAAATTGGGGATCGGGTAGATTAAGAATGATGGGTTAAGCGATCGCCTGATTCGACATCAAACCAGTGCATTGTTTTCTCCGGTAGGGCTAGAGTCACCGTATCTTCTTCACCATCCCAGTAGTTATCAGCGGCTAACAATGCCCGAATCGTCTTGCCTTCTGACCCGTCTGATCCCTGCACTCGCACGCTGATCAGTTTTTCTTTGCCCATATCTTCGACTAAATAGACGTTACCCTTGATGATCTGTTCGTCTCCTGCCTTGGCAATCCGCACATTTTCGGGACGAATACCCATGACAATTTGGCGCGGTTTTTTTCGCAGGTTAGGCAGTTTCAGTTTAAAGTTACCCAGAACAGCATAATTTTCCTGACAGCTAAGGGTGAGTAGGTTCATTTGGGGACTGCCCATGAAACTGGCAACAAAACTATTTGCTGGGTAGGTATAAATCTGATAGGGGGTATCAAGTTGTTGCAAGACGCCCTCGTAAAGCAAGGCAATGCGAGTCGAGAGAGTCATTGCCTCGGTTTGGTCGTGGGTAACATAGACGACGGGTTTGTTTTGGGATTTAAACAGTTGCTTTAGTTCCGCCCGCACTTGTTCTCGCAGTAAGGCATCTAAATTACTCAAGGGTTCATCTAATAAAAAGACTTCTGGTTCCCGAACTAAGGCGCGGGCAACTGCTACCCGTTGCCGTTGTCCACCGGAAAGTTGACCGGGTTTGCGTTCGAGTAAGGCGCGGTCTAAATCCAGCTTGATAATTACATCATCAATGCGCTTACGGATTTCTTCGCTAGGAGTGTTCCGGATTCTTAGGGAGGCGCTGATATTTTCCTCCACCGTCATGTGAGGATAGAGGGCGTAACTCTGGAAAACCATGGCAATATTGCGATCGCCTGGAGGAACACCGTTAACCGTTTGTCCACTGATCACTACTCTACCCTTGGTTGGTGTTTCCAATCCGGCAATTAATCGCAGCAATGTGGATTTACCACAGCCAGAGGGTCCGATAAATGTCATGAACTCGCCATCTTCGACATCTAGGCTAATGTCTTTAATCGGTACCGTTTTAGGATTGTATTCTTTGCGTAGATTCTGGAGTTCGAGTTTTGCCATGATTTTTGCCTGTTGAATTTTGAATGGAAGCGTGTCAAGGAAACTTGAGTAAAGGGCGACCCGATTTTATTGAATGGACACCGTTGTTAGTTGGTGCAAGCGGGTCGCCCCTACAACCTCATCCTTTAACTGCTCCAGCCGTGATGCCCTGAACAATACGACGCTGGAAGAGGAGGACTAACAGAATCAGGGGCAACGTTCCAGCTACTGTCGCTGCCGCGATCGGACCATAAGGAATTTCAAATACCGATGTGCCACCAATTTGAGCCACGGCTACGGGAATGGTTTTCATTTCATCTCGGGTAATAAAAGTTAAGGCAAAGATAAATTCATTCCAAGCAAAGATAAACGTGAGAATACCCGTCGTCACTAGGGCAGGGACAGTCATCGGTAGAACAATTTTCAACAGCATTTGTACTGTGTTATAGCCATCAACCTGGGCGGAATCTTCTAGATCCTTGGGAAGCTGTTGAAAGAAACTTCGCAGCACCAAAATAGTTAAGGGTAAATTAATTCCAGTATAGGGAACAATGAGGGCAATATAGTTATTCCCCAAGCCTAACAGTTTCACCACCTCTAGGAGTCCCAGGAATAGTAGCACGTAGGGAAAGAGACTGACGATGAGAACGCAGGCTAAAACAATCCGTTCGCCGGGAATTTTTAACCGTGCTAAGGCATAGGCAGCGGGCGCTCCAGCGATTAAACACAAGAATGTAGAGGTTAATGAAACAATGGCACTATTCAGGATATAACGCCAAAAGGGATACCGTTCAAATAACTGCGAGTAGTGCGTCCAAGTGAGTTGATCTGGCGTCGGTAAATAGACCGTAGGAATTGCCGAAATTGCATCATTTATCTTGAACGAGGTCAGCAGTTGCCAAAGGGCTGGCGCTAGGCAAAAGATTAGGGTTAATACCACACCAAACCAGAGGAGAATTGGCTTGGTATTGATTCGTGACTTTTTTTGTGATGATGAGTCTTGAGCGATTGCCATAATTAATCTATTGGTCTCCTAAAACATTAATCCGGGTTTTTGAGAGCAAAAAGCCAACAATTGCCACAGCGATAACTAGCAAGAGGAAGGTGACGACAACTAAAGCTGCACCGTAACCAAAGTCTAGATAGCGTCTCACGGTATCGTAAATATACAGTGAAATCATTTCCGTGGCATTCGCTGGACCCCCTCCTGTCATCACCAGTATGAGGTCAAAAATCCCGAAGGCTTGAGCGAATCGAAACAAGAGGGCAATTAAGATTTGAGGGGTGAGTAGGGGTAATGTAATTTGGACAAAACTTTGGACTGGAGACGCCCCATCAATTGCATGGGCTTCGTAAAGATCCTTAGAAATTGATTGCAATCCTGCTAACAGGATAATCGCGAAAAAAGGTGTTGTTTTCCAGACATCAGCGGCAATTAAAGCAATCATTGCCGGAATCGGTTCACCTAACCAAGTGATCGGATCAACGGCGGGCAAGAATCGCAAAATATCATTGGCAACGCCAAACTGGTCATTAAAAATCCATGCCCAGGCTAATCCCATGACGGCGGTGGGTAATGCCCAGGGAATTAGGGCGGCGGTGCGAACTAAACCGCGTCCGAAAAAGGCTTGATTGAGAATTAAGGCAATTGCCATTCCCAATACTAATTCAATCACAATGGAGGACAGGGTAAACACCGTTGTGTGCCACATACTTTGCCAAAAGCGTCCATCACCTACTAGCCGCACATAATTGGCAAAGCCAGCAAATTCTGGCTTTAACTCAGTACCTAAATTTTGATTGAATAAACTTAACCAAAATGCCCGTCCAATGGGATAGGCAAACACCATTAGCAAGATCAGGATGGCGAGTAGGGTGAGTAACCAACCTGTTCGTATCTCTCGTTGCCGAATTGAAGCTTGTTTCATCGTAATCTGATTGACTTACACGCCGTTAAACGTACTACAGAATCTTAATTACCTAAAAGTCTTCGCGTTTCCTGGGCGGCTCGATTCATCGCTTTTTCAGGCGTCAGTGTTTGCGTAATCGCCGCACTGAGATAACGCTGTAAAATATCTGAGGCTTGGGCATATTGGGCGATGGGAGGACGCAGAACTGCCTTTTCCAGGACTTCTAACATTTGGGGAAAGTAACTATATTTAGCCACCAGTTCGGGATCGGTATAGAGTGATTTTAAAGCGGGGGTATAACCGTTGGCGAGACTGAATTCTTTTTGTATGTCTAGACGGTTAAAAAATTCAATCACTTTCCAGGCTTCGTCAGGGTGTTGCGTGGATTTAGAAATCCCCAATCCCCATCCACCTTGGCAAGCGCCACTGCTATCTGCGGGTTGGTGTACCATTGGCTTAATCGCAAATTGACCTGCAATTTCTGAGTCGGCGGCTAACGAGTAAACGTAGGGCCAATTCCGTAAGAAAATAACGTCACCATTTTGAAATAAACGACGGGTTTCTTCTTCGGCGTAGGTGGTAACACCGGGAGGAGAAACATTTTTTTCAATGGTATTCAGTAAAAATTCGACCGCTTGAATTGCTTCTGGCTGATCAAGTCCGACTTCTAGAGTATCTGGATTCACCCAAAAGGCACCAAATCCTTCCAGGATTTCCACAAACATGGCAGATAAACCTTCGTACTGCTTTCCTTGCCATACATACCCCCATTTAACGCCTGTTTGCTGTTGCAGGGCTTGGGAGATTTGCATGAGTTCGGCAAAGGTTTCTGGAGGTTCGTATCCACCTTTGGCTAGTAAATCAGTACGGTAGTAGAGCATACCTCCGTCGGAACGGAAGGGCATCCGATACAGTTCATCTTTATAGCGTCCGCCTTCTACATCGCCTTGCAGAAACTTCGATAATTGGGCTTGAGAAACCCGGTCAGATAGAGGCATTAACCATCCGGCGGCAGCAAATTTTGGCACCCAAACAATGTCTAGATAAACTAGATCATAAGGTGAATCACCGAGTAAAAACGCTGAAGTATAGAGGTCTTCGACTAAGTTTGTTTCATTGGGACCTTCAAGGATTTCTAGATTGATCGTGGGATTTTCTTCTTCAAACTTATCAACAAAGGGTTGCCACTGAGAGGCTTCAATGGCGCTCATCAATACTTGAACCTTAACGGGTTGTTGAGTCAAGGCGGGAATAATGAGAAATTGAATCGTGGCAATTGTGGCAATCAGTAAGATGAAAAAACGAGGAACTTTTTTGAGTCTGAAGATGCTTCTTTTGAGTTTGCCCAAGTGCTGATTAATGTTCATGGGATACTCTGACCATTCAATAGGGTTCAATTTACCTGTGTGATGACGATGACAGACTGTCTCCAACAGGATTACTTATAAGCTTCAGCCTAATTGTGGCTAACGCTTATGAATACTTTACCTCATCACTCGATTTCATGAGATGTTACTCTAGGTGAGGGTTAGATGTAAAGAAATGAAACCTAAGTTTATTTAAGTTAACATTTCCCGGAAAACGATGAGGCAAGATCGGCTAGATCAGTCGATTTGAGGATGCAAAAAAATACTTGTAGCATATTTTGCGACCATAATTCATACCTCCATAGTTAGTTGACATTTTACGGAAAGGGTAATAATGCTCAAGTCAAGGTGGGGTGAGCAACTTCTGGCAAGTCTCTGGCTCCGCTTTTTCATTTGTATGCCACTTGCCCTTTCTAAAAACCATAAGTTACTGTGCTTTTTTAGGATTGTAGCAAATTCATTAATTCCGGCAATATCTTTGCGGAAATGACTGATTTTTTCCTATTTTTTTCTAAGCTAACCTTAATTAATCCGATTTCTGTTATTAACGGTCTAGCAACCCAATCATAAATATACTGTAGGGGCGACCCGCCTGCATCAATGAACACCACCCATCCACTCAATTGTATCGGGTCGCCCTTTACTCAAACGGCGCCTGAAAAAAACTCAAACGGCGCCTGAAAAAAACCTACGATCGCGTCATTTGACGCCGCCATTCAACACCAACCCTCCTTAGTCTCATCGCCCATTGGCGGCGGCTTTAATCCATAACGTTTTTAATCAACCTTTTCCATACTAATAACAGGCATTCTTAGATAGGAAGTTGTACGTTGTTTGCGGACAATATCGGTGACAACTCGCTCGACTTGCTCTACTGTCAAATCAAGTGCCTGGGCGATTTCTTCGTTCTTAACACCACGTTCATACCCGAACCAGATGGTATCCAGAATATCAAAGGGCAGACGGAAGAAAAACTCCTCCTGTGAACTTCCACCCGGATATGTATCTGACGTCGGCGTGCGTTGTTGAATGTCTTCTGGTACATCTAAGTAACGAGCAAGCTGGTAAACTTGTGTCTTGAACAAATGGGCAATCGGACTCACATCAATTCCGCCATCCCCGTACTTGACAAAAAAGCCTAATAAATGCTCATTCTTATTCGCTGTACCGATAACCGCATAGTTATTTAATTCAGCGTGATAGTAGAGCATAGCCATGCGCGATCGCTGTTTAAAATTAGATGCGGCGACAATCTGATAATACTCTTGGGGCGGTAAGCGTTTGGTAAACTTCTCACCCTCTGGATTGGTTACAGTTAGGGAAAAGATATTCAGGGTTTCTTTTTCCAGTAAGTTTCCCGGTAAGGCAATTTTAGCTTGCCAACTTTCTCCGAATTGTGGGAACAACCGTTTTATTGCGTCGTTGCGGCGGCGGTAACAGCTAAACCCATCCAATACCCCGGAAATGTCTTCGGTAATGGTTTGAACACCGTAGTGATCAGCGACTAACTGTGCCAGTGTAGCGCTTTCTGGGCTGGATTCACCCTCCGGTAACAACAAGGCGACGACACGTTCGGAACCAAAGGCTTTAGCACATAAACCTAGCACCACCGATGAGTCAATCCCCCCACTGATACCCAACACAGCCCCGCGACGGCGTAGGGTTTGATGGACACTCTGACGTAACTGTTCGACAATGCGTTCTGTTTCTTTGGCTACATCTAGGTTAAGGGAGTGCTTATTAAAGCCAATTGCATCGGTTTTAACTGAATTGTTCATGATAGATTCTCCTGAATAGGTTAACGAATTTTTATAGGTTCCGATTTGATCGATTGACAAGTGCGGTGGTTTCATATTAGACTTACTTCATAATCAGAAAATATGCCTACCTATAGGGTCGAATTTCATCCAAAGTTGGTTAGTGAATCCCCTTCAATGTGTGTTGTGTGTGTGCGATCAATCACCTTAACTCGGTCTGAAGGGGTCAAAGTCGATAACCGAGAATTGAAGTTTTTAAGGAACTGTTGATCAACCAACTGCGTGGATAAAACTCCGGCGATCGCCATATCATCCACTTCACCTAAGGGTGATCCACTTTGGGCTTTGCGAACCAGTTGATTGACGGCTAAGGGATTAAATAAACCACTAGCGCGTACAGCATCTTCCGACAACAACTCCCAGACGTAATCCGGTGTATCCTGGTGAAAGAAACTGCGGTGAATCGGGGCGCGGTAGGGACGTTTACGGCGTTGCCAAATATCGGGGGGGAGTAATTTGCGGCTTAATTGTCGCAGCAGCCATTTTTCGGTTAAGCCGCGCAGCTTCACATTAGAGGGCAGGCGATCGCAAAATTCCACAACTCGATAATCTAGAAAGGGGAAACGCCCTTCCACTGAATTCGCCATCGCCATGCGATCGCCTTGAGAGGATAGCAAATAGGGTGACATGAAGCTAACAATTTCCAGATATTGCGCTTGGGCTAAAGGGGACCAACTGGAAAAATTGCTCTGCAGGGGAACCAACTGTTCTGCCCACTCTAGCAGTCCAACCTCCGGTTTAGACACCAGCAACCTCTGGAGACGAGCCGTATTTGACCAACGGATGATATGGGAATAGAATGGCGATTCGATATCAGTGAGATTCTTTTTAAAGAACGCCTGAATAAAGGCTTCGCTAGTATGACTCAAACGGGAAATTTCTGGGTACAGTCGTTTCAATAATAACGGTCGCCATTGGGAATCCGGCTGTTTTGCCCAGAATCGACGTATCGCCATTTCTTTGAAAATATCATAGCCACCGAGGAATTCATCTGCCCCTTCCCCAGTCAGCACCACCTTTAATTTAGAATCCCGTACCAACCGAGACAGCATAAACATGGGTGCGGGTGCGGTGCGTAATGTGGGAGTTTCTGTGTGCCAGATTACCTCTGGAAACAGGCGGCTAATATCGGTATGGGTACAATAAACAACCCGATGATTAGTTCCCAAAATACCTGCCATGCGCCGTTGGAACTCACTCTCGTCAAACTCTGGATCTGAGAAGGCGATAGAGAAGGTTTCTAAGGCGTTCTGGGCGTATTGACGGATAATCGCTGTGGTTGTCGAAGAATCCAACCCCCCACTCAGGTAAGCGCCAACGGGTACATCAGCCCGTAGGCGGATTAGGGTGGAGTCAATCAGCAGTTGCTCAAACTCATCCAGATAATCTTGGGGAGTACGCTGGGATTCCTCTGGGGTAAAGTCTAGTTTCCAGTACGGTTGAATGTTTAACTCTCCATCCTGAACCTGCAGATAATGACCGGGGGAGAGGCTATAAATATCCTGGAAAATGGTGTGCGGTGTCAAGACACTCCAAAACGTAAACACCTGTGTCAGTGCGGCGGGATCAATTGTCGCAGAAACCCTGGGATGCGCCAGAATAGTCTTGATTTCAGAACCAAAGATTAACTGACCCTGGCACAGAGTATAAAACAACGGGCGAATCCCCAAGCGATCGCGTGCCAAAAATAGGCTACGCTGATGAGTATCCCAGATCGCGATCGCAAACTGACCATTGAGATAATTCAGGCAATCGGCACCATATTCTTCATACAGATGCAGGATCACCTCCGTGTCACAATTGGTAGTAAAGCGATGACCAAGCGATTCTAATTGGGGGCGCAGTTCCACATAGTTAAAGATTTCACCGTTGAAGACAATCCACAATGTTTCATCTTCGTTACAAATCGGTTGCTGTCCACCGCTTAAATCAATAATACTGAGACGGGCATTCCCCAAATTAACCCATTCGTCCCGATAAATCCCAAACTCATCAGGACCCCGATGACGAATCATGCCTAACATCTGCGGCACAACCGTCTCCGGAATCGGCTGAGGTTCCTGCAAATTGAGAACACCGACAATACCACACATAGATTCCTCTGTTTGATTGAGAAGGTTTTTTTGTAGTAAGCGCTTTAGCGCTGTTGCCACTTTGGTAAATAGTCCTCAAACCCTGACAAATGACCAATGACCAATGACCAATGACAAAGGACTTATCACTTCAAATCAGTCTTTTTGATTTTGCCAGACGAGGTTTTAGGCAATTGAACACAAAACTCGACCAACTTCGGCACCATGAAATCTTCCAAATGGGCGCGGCAATGCCGTAAGATATCGGCTGGGGTCAGTTCATCGCCCTCCTGTACGACAAACGCCTTAACCACCTGCCCCAATACCGGATCAGCCACGCCAATCACCGCCGCTTCCCGGACACCTGGAAGCCCATACAGCACATTCTCCACCTCTTTCGGTGCCACCTTCTCGCCCCGGCTTTTAATCATGTCATCTTGCCGCGAGACAAAATACAGAAACCCCTCTTCATCAATGTGAAATAGGTCTCCCGTATAGCACAGCCGCTCCCCTGGCATCAATCCAGGGCGGAAACGGGCAGCACTTGCCTCCGGGTTCCCCCAATAACCACGCATGACGTGGCGTCCCCGCACCACCAACTCACCCACTTGACCTGAACCCAACCGCTTACCCTGTTCATCTTCAATCCACACTTCGGTGCCAGGAATGGCGATACCTACGGAATCGGGGCGTTTGTCCAGTTGATCTGGAGGCAGATAAAGGGTGCGCTTGGTTTCGGTTAAACCGTACATGGAGAACAGTGTCGCCCAGGGAAACTTCGCCCGAATTTGGAGAATGTGGGAGGGAGGCAAGGCGGCAGCGGTGTTGGTCAAATAACGTAAACTGGATAAATCATAGGCACTCAAATCCATTTTCAGCAGCATGGCATAAATCGTCGGGACGCCAGGGAAGCCAGTAACCCGCTCTTGCTCCATGCGTTTAAGAATGGCGGCTGGATAGGTAAATCCTTTTTCCAGCACCAGAGTACCGCCGAACTTAAACACCATCAACAGTTGGTACAGTCCGTAATCGAAGGATAAGGGCAACAAGCCAATAACACTATCACTCTCAACATTGCCCAGGTATTCGATAATCGAACTGGCAGCAAAGACAACATTGCTGTGGTCTGACATGACGCCTTTGGGGTCGCCCGTGCTACCGGAGGTGTAAATTAGGCAGGCTAGGTCTAGATCAATATTGACTTTTTGAGGTCTTTGTGATAAGCATTCGGACTGGATGGCGGTAAAGCTCAGGACATTGCCTGTACTCGTCTCCGGGATTGGGGACGTGAGGATGAGGGTGGTGAGGGAGGGGACTTGTTGGGTGAGCTGTTGAGCTAAATCAGCTTGTCGCCCACTGGTGAGCAGAACTCTAGCTTGACAATTGTTTAAGATATAGGCGCACTTATCGGACTTCGTGCTGGGGTTAAGTGGGACAAAAACGCCACCAGCTTTGAGAACAGCAAAAATCGCGATCGCCAATTCTAGGCAGTTTGGTAGAAATAATACGACGCGATCGCCCCGTTGTAAACCCTTTGCCAAGAACGCATTTGCCAAGCGGTTTGCCTGTGCCTCGACTTCGGCATAAGTTAGGCGTTGCCCATCACCAATCAACGCCACCTTATCCGGCAATCGGTCAGCGCTAGACTCCAGAAATTCCTGGACTAACATGACAATTACTTCCCTCAATTGTTAACAAACAGGGACTGTTTTTTTCGGGCAAATTCAGCTAGATTGCTAACGGAATCAAAATTCTCCGGGATAATCTCGACATCTTCCACCTCAATGCCCAAGTTTTCTTCCAGAAACAGCACCAATTCCATCACGTTCATCGAATCAATGATACCGTTTTCCAGTAAGGAAGCGTCATCGGGATAAGGATAGCCGTTGCTGCTGAACAGGATATTTTCGGAAATATGTTGGCGCAGCATTTCTTCAATAGATTGCATAATTCAACCTCAGGTTTGGGGTATACTCATAGGACTTACGCAAAAGCTCTATTTGTCGGGTGTGAAAGCGCTTGCGTAACGCACCTTTACCTTCATCAGTGGTGTGTCTGCCTAAGTCCTGACTCAATCAAAATCTGTCTGTGTCCGACTACTTAGATGTCATCCTTTGAGACTTGAGCGATACAACTTTGGAGCTTTTCTGCTAAACTCTGGACATCCGGTTCACTTAACATATTGCCGTGAGTGACTGGACAGATAAAGCGTTTCGCCCCTTGTGTTGCCAGGGTTTTGAAATTCCAGTAGCGCCACATCCGCTGGCGATTTTTACTTAAAAACAGCATAATCTGACCGGAATAAACCTGGGGTTTATAGTTGCGAATCGCCTTTTTTTGTGCCTGCAACACAGTTTGTAATCGGTGGACATGGGGGTCATCCGACAACTGGGCAATCTTGTTGGGAATTTTGCTCTGGCTAGTTTTATGGCGCAATACACCCAAAAGTTTACCGGTGCGCCAGTGGTTAATTAAGCGACCAATGTAATACAGTAAGGTTTTTTTTGTCGGCTCTGGCTTTTCAAAGGCGTTCTGAAAGGCTTGGTAGGTGGGATCGAGCATCGCTAACAGTGCAACCTGTTTCCCTTCGGCTTGCAATTGTTGTGCCATTTCAAATGCCACCACAGTGCCTAATCCGCACCGCCCCCCTAACATATACGGACCATCAAAGCCAAAGGTTTGTATTTCTTGAATGTAGTGAGCGGCAATCTCCTCTATAGTTTCGTGAATAACTTGGTTAGCCTCTAAACCTTGGGCTTGCAAACCGTAAACCGGTTGGTTTGAACCCAAACAACGAGTTAACGGGATGTATTGCAAAGCCGTACTCGCTCCGGGTGCGACTAGGAATAAGGGGAGATTAGAACCGCCAGATTGTAGGGGAATCAGGGAAGACGAAGGAGGTGTCCATCCTTCTTGGCGTAGAAGATTTGCTAATTTCTCAATGGTGGATGCTTGCAGGAGAGTGGCTAAGGGCAGATCTTTGTTAAATGTTGTCTGGATGTCAGCAAATAAACGCACTGCTAACAGTGAATGCCCTCCGAGTTCAAAGAAGTTATCCTTTACACCAATTGACTGGATACCTAAAATATCTTGCCAAATATGCACGAGTTTTAATTCTAATAAATCTCGTGGTTCAACAGACTCAGTTGAATGATCCGTTGGGTCAGATAGTTGTTTGGGGTTAGAGGATTCTTGTTCTAACTTAGAGGATTGGGTGTCAGAGGTGATCTGGCTTAGGCTGAGTGGTTGATTGGGTTTGGCTTTGCCCAAGAGCTGTAGGAGCGATGAAAGCTGAATATCTGGATGGGTTACTAAGTGTTCCAGTAAGGTCTGGAAATCCTCCAACATCTGAGCTATGCTAGTCGCTTGGAATAGGTCTGTTTTGTATTGCCATCCTCCCGTTAATTTCCCTAATTTTTCTTGCAGGGAAAGAGATAAATCAAAGTTGGCGATTTCCCGCTCTACATACAAAGAGTTCACCGTTAACCCATCGAGAGCTAATGACGGATTGGGAGTATTGTGCAAGACAAACATACCTCGCGTCAGCGGTGTGTGAACTAAATTGGGGAGTTCTGCTACCTTTTGTAGGGGTATATCTTGGTGGGCAAATGCTTGTGAGGAAACGTGACTGACTTGATGCAACAGTTCTCGAAAACTGGGGTTTCCTGATAAGTCAGTACGGAGCGCTACTATATTATTGAAGTAGCCAATTAACCCTTTGGATTCAACCTGATGGCGACCAACAACGGGCGAACAGATAACCATGTCTTCTTGCTCTGTATATAAGTAGAGCAAGGTTTTAAAGGCGGTTAACAAGGTGACGAACAGAGAAACACCTTCCTGATAACTCAATTTCTTGAGCGCCTTAGTTAAGTTTTGTGATAACTCAAAGGGTTGATAAGCACCTTGGTAACTTGGTACGGGTGGAGGTGGGTAATCCGTGGGTAATTCCAGAGCTGAAATGCCACTGAGCTGATTCTGCCAGTAGTCCAGTTGAGTGGAGAATACCTCGCCTTGCAGCCATTGCCGTTGGGTTTGGGCATAGTCGGCGTATTGAATTGGTAGTTCCGAAAGTGGCGATGATTTTCCCAGGGAAAAGGCATCGTAAAGCACGCCGAGTTCCCGCAGGAATACTCGGTCAGACCAACCATCGAAGATGATATGGTGTACGGTTCGTACCAGTATGTGCTCTTGTTCAGTTAGGCGCAAAAGTTTGATACGCCACAAAGGGCTTTTTGTCAAGTCAAACGGTTGCTTGGCATCTTCGACAGCGAGTTTTTGGGCTTCAGCTTTCCTTTGTTCTAGAGGAAGTTCTTGCAAGTCTATAGTTGGCAGAGTCCAATCAATATCTGGACTGATTACTTGGATGGGTGATCCATTGACGGTAGGAAACGTGGTTCGCAGGATTTCATGGCGTCGAATAATTTCCCCGATACTCCTCTCTAGTGCTACTACATTGAGTTCACCTTGGAGATGCAAACAATGCAAAAGGTTATGTACAGAAGTATCGGGCTGTAACTGTTCCAGATACCAGAGTCGTTCTTGGTTGAAGGACAGGGGTAAGTTTTGGTTGCGTGAAACAGGCTGAATGGCAGGCGTCTGATTTTTTAACCTAACGTTGGTTCTCAGGGAAAGCCAAAAATCAGACGGAGTTTTTTCGGCTTGGGGCTGGCTAGAATAGTTAAGATTGGATTGTTTATTAACGGCGGATTTCATTATTTCACCCTGATTAAATGCTGATGAATTACACCTTACTATTGGCTAACTGAAAATGCTAGCGTCTTTACAATATCTTATTACTTATAAAAATTTATTTTTATAAGTAAAAATAATACTTAGGGTGTTGACTTGAGCGAAAATTAACAAAATTTGATGCTATTCGTCTTTATAATTGGTGTACTTAATAAGCAATCTATAGAAAAAATAAGATAAATTAATTAATGTATACAGTTAATACGTAAAGCAACTAAAAGGATGCCCAAACAAAGAGAAAAGCATAAGCAACGATAATCGGATTTGCCTAAATCAGTCTCAGGTGGTTCTTCATTAAAGCTTCATAAACAGTTCAGCCTTGACTGATTGGCTAGCGTAGGAATAGGGAATAGCTAATTTAAATACACATCAGCTTGAGCTAACGTGATGCCGTTCTCACAACTTAAGCTAGTCGGATATCCTGAGAAAGGTATTGTTTAACTGTTTGTTGTCAAATGTCACCAACTACAGCGAACCAGGGTGTTCCTCACGTGCGAAGCGAAGCTATCCCGAAGGGAATCGCGAATCAGTCCACTATTTTAGAGGTGGCGAATGCTTACTTGTGCGAAGTTGTTGCCCCTCGCGCCTCACAGATCGATCAGGATACGGAAGCATTACGCACTGCACTGCAAGGATTAGGCGATCGCCATCTGCTAGCGCTGAAGGTTCCCCAAGATTGGGGAGGTGCTGAGGTGAATCCTGTTACCTTCTTTCACTTCCAACAACACGTCTGTCGCTATTCGGGCGCATTGGCTTTTCTGCAAACTCAGCATCAGAGTGCAGGTGGGTTTTTGGCAAAAAGTGACAATCATGGCTTAAAGCAGCAGTATCTTCCCCGCATGGGGAGAGGTGAGGCGTTAGTCGGGGTGGGTTTCTCCCAACTGCGACGCACTGGGAATCCCCTAGTAAAGGCGACGCCTGTGGATGGGGGCTATCAGATTACTGGAAATGTGCCTTGGGTTACAGGTTTTGGCTTGTTTGAGGATTTTGTGATTGGGGCGACATTACCCGATGGTCGGGAACTGTATGGTATAGTACCCTTGACCTCGACCGAGCAAGGAGTTGGGGGTGCGATCGCGTTTAGTCAACCCATGGTGCTAGCGGCGATGAATTCCACGAATACGGTGTCGGCGAGTCTGACGGATTGGTTTTTACCGAACGAGTCGGTTTTATTCCTCAGAAAAGCCGGGGCGATTCATGAAACGGATCGAAAAAATGTATTAAATCACGGTTTTTTTGCCTTAGGTTGTGCTAAAGCCGGATTAGATATTATTGCCGCCGCTTATCAACGCAAGCAACTCGAATGTATTCAAGATGCTTTTGATCATCTCAACGCCGAAGTCTCTGACTGTGAAGCCGCCATGATCGCCGCATTATCAGAAAATTCTGCTGACATCGAGGATGGGGGAGATAGGGGAGATGATGGCGGGTTTATAAACATCCGGGTGACAACAAAAGATAATGGTGAAACCCGCCCCTACATGGGGAAAAAACGTCCCCAATCCCTACAGCTAAGGGCGTGGGCAATTAACCTAGCAGGGCGGTGTACCAATGCGGCGGTAACTGTCTCCAGTGGCGCTGCTAATCTTCAATCCCACGCCGCCCAACGTGTCTATCGCGAAGCAGTAGTCTTTACCGTGTCTGGGCAAACCACGGCGGTAATGGAAGCAACCTTGACACAGTTAGTCCACCTTTCACCCCGACATTTTTGAGTGCGATCGCACTTAGCAATCCAGTGGGTTTTGTGATCAGGTTTCAGGTTAATCGGAACATCTGATATCGAGACAGAAAATCCAATGTAGGGGCGGGTTTAGGGATTAACTTTGCATCTCGCCCATAACCTTTGTACAAAACCCGCCCTGCTCCCCTCCAATGGTAAGGGTTGGGGGGTTAACGCACTGGTAGACCTAATCCTCGATTCTTATTTGACACTCCCCGCCCTATAAGTGCGGGGATTCTTAGTTCCGCGACACACCTTACAATTATCTATCCTTGCGGCAATACTTAAACCAAACACCCGTAGAAAACTACCAAGTATTGAGCCTAATTTAGATAACTCCAGAGG
>NZ_JAVKBY010000248.1:0-10245 GCF_040222985.1 Coleofasciculus sp. F4-SAH-05 | reverse complement strand
GTTGCTCGAAGAGTGCGATCGCATTCATACTCGGATTTATGAGTCTCAACATTAGAGAGATTCTTCACTTCGCTTCAGTTCCTTCGCTTCGCTCAGGACTCAGAATGACAAGATTGGGTGTTGGGTTGAGGTGGCGGGTTGCTCGAAGAGTGCGATCGCATTCATACTCGGATTGAGTAACATAATGTGCAATCCAGATAAGCTGTTCGGCATTTAAAGTTTAATGTCTATAATATCAAAAGCCCTGTAGTGCGAGCATCTTGCTCGTTACTAATACCCAGTAGTTTGATTAATTCGCTACTCGTCGTCTTTTCCTGAGCCAGAATTTCAACGAGATACTGTTCCGATTCAGGATATAATACTACACTCAACATAATTTTGCCCAGTTTTTTATCCCTGATAGCTAACATAGCATTTCAGAATGACAAATCGGTGTTGGGTTGAGGTGGTGGGTTGCTGGGGGAGTGCGATCGCATTCATCATCTGATACCAAATCCGGGTTAGCCACCCCCTTTATAATCTAGTCCGCGCAGGCGGACTTTGTTTGTGTAGCTGCGATTTCAATCGCTCAGACCAAACTCTATTGTACGTTGGGCAAAAGGGCGTTGGCGATTGGCGGGATAACAACCTGCGTGGTAGCGGTGAAAATACCGATGACTAAGTTTATCCGGGAGGCGCATTCCCGTGGCGTTAGGAATTAGCGTGGGGGCGTCTACGGCGATGAGGGCGGGTTCAGTGGCGGTTGTCCAATTGTCAATCCAATTTAGAATATCCGCTGTGGCTTGTTTGCGGTTTAATTCTAATAGCTGAAGCTGCCCATCTGACCAATTTAGACAACATAAACCACTCGCGCCTGATGTCCAACCGAGATCAATTCCGATAAATTTCATGGGATAAAGAATATTGACCCAAAAACAGTAGGGGCGCAACGGATAAACCCTTAATATACCGTAGGGTGGGCATTGCCCACCAGCCTTCCCCTTCAATCACATTGACTCCATAGGTTGCACGGGTTGAAACTGCGATATTAACCATTCATACCAACCCTCTAGCCCAACGCCTGTTTTTGCCGAAACCTGAAATATCTGCATCTGAGGATTAACCGTTCGCGCATACTCAATACAGCGTTCCACATCAAAGTCTACATAAGGCAACAGGTCAATTTTCGTCAGAATCATCACTTGGCTAGCACGGAAGATATGAGGATATTTAATCGGCTTATCATCGCCCTCAGTTACCGATAAAATCGCCACCTTTGCCTGTTCCCCCAAATCAAATAAAGCGGGACAAACAAGATTACCCACATTCTCAATCATGACTACAGAATTGAGGGGAGGATTGAGTTGAGTACAACCCCGTTCCACCATCGCCGCTTCCAGATGACACCCGGTTCCGGTATTAATTTGGACAACCTTACACCCAGTTTCTTGAATCCTCTGGGCATCATTCGCTGTCGCTTGATCCCCTTCAATTACATTAATTGGTAATTGTGCCTGTAAATCCTTAATCGTGCGCGTCAATAACGTCGTTTTGCCCGCTCCCGGAGAACTAACTAGATTTAGCGCCAAAATATTACGCCCTTTAAACCATCCCCGATTTTGGGCAGCGATTAGATTATTTTTTGCCAGGATATTCTCCTCTAGAGAGATTTTTGTACCGTGAACCTGGGCGTGAACCTGGGATGCTTGATCCTGGTGATTCCCCGACGAGTCGTGAGTGTGAGTGTGGGTGATGACTCGACCATCGGGTAAGGTGTGAGTATGGGAGTGGCTAGATGAGGAGGAGTGCCTGCTCACAGTCCCATTAGGTAGAGTATGGGTATGACTCTGGTCGTGATTGGGGTTAGCCATGGCGACAACCTCCCCCGTTTCCGGGTTGGTAAGCGTGGTGTCAGCGCCATCAGAACAGCCGCAGGTTACACACATGGTTCGACCTCCATTTCCTTAATTTTCAGTTCTTGACCCGATATTATATCCAGTTCCACACTACCGCATTCACAGAGACCAAAAGGTTGATCGAGGGGAATTTGAGCATTACAGTGACGACAGCGACCAATACCCGGAATTTCAATAATATCGAGAGTTGCCCCTTCTAAGGGAGTGTCTTTGCTGCAAACATCAAAACAAAATAGCACCGCATCGGGCATTATCGCCGCTAACTGACCAATTTCTAGGCAGACTCGTCGCACTTTTGCCCCTTTAGCGTGTTCGGCAACGATATCAACGATATTTTTTGTGATTCCCAGTTCGTGCAATGGTTTATTCCGTTACAGAGGATCTCCGATTTAATTTTATCTCGTTTTTAGGTAAGAGCGTATGTCATTTGTCATTCGTCATTTGTCATACTTGCTGCCATTGAGAAGCAAGCTACCTCTTCTGTCATTTGTCATACCAAATCCAGGTTAACTACCCCCGTTATAACTCAGTCCGCGCAGGCGGACTTGGTTTGTGTAGCAGCGATTTCAATCGCCTCCTCTTGCTCCAATTGAGTTAATCCAGGAAATAGTGGCGCTTGCTGTTTATGGTATTTTGCCAGATAATCCCGAAATGATGTCCCCCCAGTTCCTATCTCTACACCTACGAGTTTAAGTTGTTGTACCGCTAGTGATAGATGGAATTGATGAAAGCGGATTTGTAAATTATCGTAAGTCCGCATATTCTGTAAAACTGGACTGGCATGAGGGTGGTCAAATAGATATGAAATTTGTTCCGCTGTCGTGTTTCCAGGACTTCGTTGCAGTAGTGTGTCGTAATAATAGGCGAGATTATGATTATGATAGCGCTCAAACCATTGGGCAATATCATTCCCATAGCGGCGGTCAAACTCGGTTTCTGCAATGTGAGGATTTCCCTGATTATCCTTCGTTCCTCCTTGCCAATAGTTTCGCACCCCGCTCATAATTTCTAAATGGCGAAACTGGAACGACTGAAACCCACTGGTTGGACCAATAGTCGTGCGAAATTCGGCAAATGCCCGCATTGTCTTAAGAATGGGCATGGTTGTCAATACAACGTCATAAAGGCGCAGAATTCGGGGGAAAAAGTAACAGGCTTCGCTAGTATCTCCGATAATCGGCTCAGTATTATCGGCAATGGCTTGCCCTAATGCAGTTAAAACTCGCTCCATATCCAGAATCATTTGATCGAAGGCGAGTTCACAAATTTGATGAACGGCAATAAATAAGTCTTCGTCTTGAGACGCGGTGAGCGGACGCTTGCAACTGAGTAGCGCCTCTAGATTATGATACGTCCAATAGTGATTTTGAGTAATGTCTAGGGTGGGATCAAGGGGAGGTAAGGGTTGAGTAGGGTCAGATTGAGACATAGTATTCGGTTCACGGGATCTGGAAAACCTCTCTGGAAAACCTCTCTCCTGCAAGGAGAGAGGTTTTGCATTCTCAGGGGGCTGGGGGGTTAGGTTTGATATCGATTTTTCTAGATGGCGTGAAAAGTCAGATCAGTAGGATTATCCCTATCGGACATCCTCGATCAAGGATTAACCACATACTCAGACGTTACAGCATCTGCTTTCCCAGCTTCGACTAACGCCTGATAAACCATCGCCGCTACCTCAGCGCGAGTTACATCTTGAGTCGGATTGAGAGACTTAGTATTTGGATAATTCACCACAATACCCGCTTCTGTCGCCGCACTGACTTTTTCACGCGCATACTCTGGAATCTGATTTGAATCCTGATAGGTTTTTAACACCTCCTGAGGAGATTGATTGGCTTCTAACCCCAATCCACTCGCTAGTGCCACTAAAACTTGTACTTTAGGAATCGGTTGCTTGGGTTGGAAGGTATTATTAGGATAGCCACGCAAAAAATTAGTTTTGCTGGTTTCCTGAATCGCCGACCATGCCCAAAAGTCTGAGGATACGTCTTTAAAGTTGGGTGTTTCTAAGGTGGGTTGTTGGTCAAAAGCGCTTCTTAACAACGCCGCAAATTCTGCCCGAGTGATCGAACTATTTGGTTTAAACGTATTATCTTCTGGAAAGCCGCTCATAATATCTCGCTGCACTAGAGCGGTAATATAAGGACTTGCCCAATAGTCATCAGGAACATCGGTAAAGTTCACCGGTTCAACAGGTGTTTCAGTGGGCGTTGGTGTGGGTGTTTCTGCCCTGGGAGCTGAGACAATAGGAGCAAGAGGAACCGCTCTAGCTATTTCCGGAAACGCCTCGTCTTCATCAGTGGATTCGGGTGCAGCAGCTACGGCTGGAGAAGGTGAAGGGGAATCTGTTGCCAAAGGAGCGCTGCTGACGGTTTGGCGAGTGGGAGTCTCCTCAGCTATCGGAGAAGTCACTTTTGGCTCTTCTGGTGCTTCCGTTGTTGGTTCAGAGGTGAGTGAGCCAATCCACTGATGTAGGTTCAATCCCTTTTGCCGTTGACCCAATACTCCAATCAAAATCCCACCGATAGTGATAACGGCGATAATTATACCAATCCATTCCTCCAAACCTAGTGGAGAGGAGTCCGAATCGGGTGGCGGTAGATTTCTCATTATGCACCTTGTTTAACTCGCAACAACACTAATCGCCAAGGGGAATCAAAGAATTTTTTCGGTTGTCTGAATTCTTGACCCCCCAATCCCCCAGTATTAGCCTCCACATCTGACGGTAGAGCGTTGGGATACATTTGCCTCTGGCTTTAGTTTACTGCCAAAGTGCTTATCCACCAGCGTCGGTACGTCTTCGGGAGCCACCTTATTGTACCGGGCTTTGTCTGGCATCACTACCATACATGGACCTTTTTTACACTGTTTCATACAGCCTGTGTCTTTAATCGCTACTTGGTCATCAAGATTGCGATCGCGCAAGGTGTCATTCATTACTTGATGGACTTTTGCCGCACCGCGCTGGCGACAGGAGGACTTTTTACACACCATGACGCTGGCTTGGGTTTTCTTGGGAGACGGTTGCAAAAGTTTCTCATATTGTTGGGATGCTGTCGGGGTTTTCAATGTCACCCGCTTGGCTTGGAGTTTCAATTCCCCACTTTTGGGTTTGTACTTCTGTTTGCCAGAGACTTCTATCGGATCTCGGGGTTTGAGGATTTCAGGTAGAGATTCCCGTAAGGGTTTAGCCAGCTTGATATATCGTTCACCTGCTTCTGTATTGATCCACAGCAGCTTGGGTTTTTTGCCCGCTTTACCCAGAAATTTGACAAACTGTCCCTCTAGCTTGAATGGGGTGACTTGTGTTTTTTTATGTGATTTACCCATGAAAGTATTCCTATGTCTCCCTCTAACCGTAACTCTAATTGATAAAGTATGTCATCTATTTTTCGTAAGAGTTCTTTACATATCGTTACAAATGAGTGGGAGCCATGTAGAGACGTGCCATGGCGCGTCTGGGATCTGGTAGCTTCCAGACGTAGCCTGCTACGTCTGGAAGCAGGGGAAGATGGGGGTGGATTTCAATTGTCCTGCTGATCCAGGGAATTCTGCATCAGGGCTTCGAGTTGTATGTCGAGATGGTGCAAGAGTTGGTTCAGGGTTGGCAGTGTATCCACCGGAGGAATGGAATAGCGATAAGAGCGATCGCGGATTTCATTTAGCTTGTGTTGGAGTTGTCCGGCGAGTTTAATCGCATCCTGACCCAATCGTTCCACCTTTTGTTGTTGATAGAAGTTTAAAGGCGCTCCTCGCAAGAGTTGTAGAGTTGCCTCTTCCCCATGAGTACCGGGTACTAGCCGCAAACACAATAGGAGGGATTCTTGCTGATAGAGTCGCTCACTTTCGATCTGTTTGGGCTGGGTAATGGGCTGCAACGGCAGGTTAACTAAGCGCTTAAGCTCAATAATGATATCTTCAAAAACAGATAGGCTTAATTTATCCAAGACAGACTGGGAAGAGCTATCCTGGCGCAAAACAACGCGACCCCGCTCAGATTGTCGCTGAAAATACAGCCGACCAATTCCCCCCTGCAACAGACGCCCTAACAACTCTTCCACAATTTGATGGGGGGCTAAGGTTGCCAAAAACGCGATCGGACGAGATAAATAGAGAGGGTTTACATCCAAGGATAGAAGAGCCTTAGTCGGGAGTGACCTTTGGAAAACTGGCGTCAGCGCCGTTTGAGCCGATACCGTCTTGCCAGAAGGATGGGGTGGTTGGGCTGGGGAGTGATTAGACGATGGTGACGTCGGTTGAGGCGTTGCTGCCGATGGCTGGCTATCCTCTGGGTTAGGTACATCAGAGGATTGGTTTAATTCTTCCTGGAGTTGACGGATATCATCGATAATCAGTGTCGGTTTAGATTCCCTAGCCGGAGAATTATTATTAGTTTTCGCCGCCGCTTTTGATTCCTCAGGCTGCACCGCCTCATTTTCAGTTTGGCTCACCTCATGGCTGGTTGGAGGTTGAGAGGCTGTCGGCGGAGGATTATCGGTTGTCGCTGCGTTAGCACAGGAGGTTGATGGCTGGGGTTCAGTTGTTTCATCCTCCGTTAAATGGGCTGCATCACTCGGTTGCGGTTGAGACGCTACTGGGGTAGAGTTGTGTTTCTGTGCCGCCGCTTGAGGAGAAGGGGCTGACGGCTCAGGCTGATTCGCCTCATCTTCAGCTAAACTGGCATCATCAATAATTAGCGTTGCTTGTTCCGACCGAGGAATGGACTGTTGGCGCTTAGAGCGTTGCCTTTTCGGTGCTGTTTCAAGATGACCTTGATTTAAATAGGCAGACAACATCGCTGTATGAGTGTTGGCGGTAATCTGTTCGACTTTGAGGGAACAGTTCATAAACGCCAGAATGCGACGTACATAATCGAGAGCCGTGGAGTCGTGGGGATCGACTATACCTAGCTTCAGGTACTTGCCTTCGAGAGACAGGGGCAAGAATTGATGAAATAGACAGGCTTCAAAAGGCAGAATACTATCAATCAGCCGAAACATTTGCTCAGTATCCACGCCAGAGAGTTCTGACGCTTGAGAGGATGATTGAGACTGAACAGGAGTGTCCGCTCGTTCTGGGTCCTGTGGTGAGGGTAACATAATAATTTCTCCAGCCTGAGTATCAATCGGTTCAGATGCCCCAGGAGTCAGATAATATAGACTTTCCGGTTTGGGATTGGCAAAAAGGTGAGCTGTTAACCCGACTTCAATTTTTAACAACGTTGGTTAGGGAATACACGGAATTGGCAAATGATCAACGTTCTAAGAAGAGCTGCGGATGTCTTGAGCTGCTAAGTAGAGCTTACTCCATTCGCCCAGTGCCTGGTTATACTTCCAATTTAGATCCTTGGCAATGACATTGAGCGTTTTACCAGTTCTCAATTGTTGAAGCAACTGGCGCTGTTGGTCGGTGAGACTTTGCCAATAGTCTTGCCACTGTATGGGGGTTAACCCTAAGTTATGCTCTTTTAAGGATACCTCTAACCAACTGGCGACTAATTCCGGCTTAACTTTCAGGGAAAAGACGCGAATGGCATGGTAACTGATTTTTTCTCGCAAGCGATAAACCTTTTGGATGGGTAAGCCTAACGTCTTGGCAATCTCCTCTTGAGACTTCCCTTGCAGATACAGGCGTAACCATTGGGCGGCTTGAACACCAACGTTTTGGTCGAGGTAGGTTTCAAATTCTTGGCGTACTGATAGACGCAGCGCTTGTTGCTCTTGCCAGACTTGAGTCTCTTGATAATCCGCGATCGCTTGATTATCTAATAAACTCACTGGAGCATCGGTATCATCGGAGGTAATCGACTCGGAGACAAATCGCACATTTTCCCCGCCAGGTAGATGCGTCATTCCACCCCTTCCCGATCGCTTGAGAAAATTGACAAATCGATAAACAACCAACGGCTGATTGCGGATCGGACGCATACAATATTCTTCAAGGGTGGTGAGTAAGAGGGCGTCACGTAAATGAATATCTTCACTACATTGAGCAATCCAACCAATCTGCCCTTGGATATAGCGATCGCTGTTTAATAATTCCTGAATCACTTCTTGTAAGACATCCACCACAGCGCGTTGGCGATCGCGACTCAGGGACACCCACGTCCGGATTTTATTCCGTAACGTCATTAAACTCGCTAACCGACTCGTCAAATTGCGGTAGGCTTGCTCTGGAGTGACCCCCAAATAGCGCTGGCGTAAAATCCGATAGCGATAGTCCATCGCTTGGCAGACAATCTTGAGTTTGTCGGGTAGTAGGTGGTTTAACCGTTCCCTGTTTTCTCCCAGTAACCAGTTGACAATGCTGGTTCTGATCCCTGGGCAATAGCCTGGATAGTCATTGGCTAAACGCTGTTGCCACTCTTGTTCGAGTTGATCTGCCCACCTTTCCATCAGATGGCACTCCTCTAACCCCTGTTTTAATGTTTGCATAACAACTCCCCTTTAGTTGCACTGACTGTTTTGATAGAGTCCGCTGTTCTAATTTCATCATTTCTATCCTGAAATAGAAGTGATCGCCCTCCTGTGTTGCTTACAAGACAGTCACATCAGTATTTTGACCCAGAGTACGCCCTCGATGAGACTCGGATCTACCTTGAACGTGTTTTGGATCACAAGCCCCTAAAAATGTGTTTTCCTGGCTTAACGATTGCATTTTGTGAACTCAATGGGGAGCAACCGTTGGTATTGATCAGGTATGGGTTAAAACTCTCCAGATCAGGCTAGCATTTATCGCTCAGTGAGTCTCACGCACCACTCAATCAAACCGAAGGAAGCAGCAGATGGCACAACCCTTACAACAATTACCCGAAAAGCAACAGCTTTCAAGCCCTGTGGACACAATCATCCTGTTCATTCCACCATCCTAGGGTTGATCTTGTTTTATCCTATCGCGCTCTCTGGAACACGAGAATATCTGTTAATCTGATCAACATTATTATTTTGATACACTCGTACCACCTAAATCGCGAGGGGCTACGGCTTCAACCGGAACGAAGTGGAGGTAAGCCGTAGGGGGAGAGCGGGAAATACTTCGGCTAAACGCCCGAAGTATTTCCAGTTATTTCCCGGGTGGTATAATGACAGCCATGAAACAAGTCCTCACGATAGTCGTAAAGCTTCAACCCTCTCCTGAACAGGTGGCCTTCTTAGAGGCAACCCTTCAGGCGTTTGCGGATGCTTGCAACTACGTGAACGAACATACAGCTCCAAAACTGACTAACAAAATTGCTATCCAATCTTTGGCTTATCAAACCATCAAAAGCCAATTCAATTTGGTAGCAAATATGGCAGTCAGAGCTTGTGCAAGAGTAGCGGCTAACCGAAAGGTTGCCTTTTCAAAGGGCAAGCCTGTTAAAGGCTTTATGCCAAGCAGCATGGATTGTGACAAGGACTTGTTTCGACTTCGTGAACACGACTGGACGGTAAGCCTTTCCACAGTTTACGGTAGAGAGCGAGTTGAGTTAAAGCCAGGTAACTACCAGAGAGGAAAACTCAAAGGGAGGAACCCAACTTCGGCTCAACTGTGTAAGCACCGCGACGGTCAGTTCTACCTGCATATTCAGATTAAGAACACCCCTCCCGATCCCCAAAATACCGATAAGGTGATTGGTATCGATTTAGGGCGTCGCGACATTGCTGTTACCTCAGAGGACAAAAAGTGGGACGGCTTGCATATCCAGTCGGTGCGAGATAAGTTTTCCAGAGTTAGATCTTCTCTCCAGAAAAAAGCCTCGAAAGGCACGAGAACAACTCGACGTAGATGTCGAGAAGTTCTGAAACGGCTGTCGGGGAGGGAGAAGCGCTACCAACAATGGCTCAACCACAACATCTCTAAATCAGTGGTCAAACGAGCAGTTGACGCTTCGACTCCGCTCAGCGTCAACACCGAGCGGAGTCGAGGTGTTGAGTTAAGTGCCTCAATTGCTATAGAAGACTTAACAGGCATTAGAGAAAGAACTAACCAGCAACCGAGAAACAAGACTGAGCGAAGATGCTCAAATTCGTGGGCGTTCTATCAACTGCGAACGTTTATCGAGTATAAAGCCCTTGGTGCTGGTGTTCAAGTTATCCCAATTCCCCCTGCCTATACTTCCCAAATGTGTCACAAGTGCCTGCATATTCATCCGATAAAAGGAAAGTCTTACCGTAGTGGCAAGACTTTTAAATGTGGGCATTGTGGTTGGCATGGGGATGCTGATTTCAACGGAGCCAATAATATTGCACTTGTGGGGCTGTCTATAAACCAGCCTGGAGGCACGGGGTTGTCGTGCAAGTTAAGTCGAACTGTTGAGTATGTTCAACTTGGCTTGTTCGATGACTTCAGGGCTACTGAAAACCCAGACCTC
>NZ_JAVKBY010000082.1:0-32603 GCF_040222985.1 Coleofasciculus sp. F4-SAH-05 | reverse complement strand
TAGATAATGCCAATGACTTTAGTACAGTAGCCGCCAATGGCGCAAATGTTACCTTAAACGACAGCAATGGGATTATTTTAGGCGCTTCTACTATTACTGGCACATTAGGTGTGAATGCCAATGGCGCGATTACAGATAGTGGCAACCTCACTGTTACGGGTGGCACGACATTAAATGCAAACGGCAATGATATTACCTTAGATAATGCCAATAACTTCAACATAGTCGCCATTAGCAGTGCCAGAAACCTTACCCTCAACGATACTAATGCTATCCAACTATCATCTTTAACAATTAACGGCAGCTTAGACGTAAATTCAAGTAACACAAACGTTATCGGTAACATCACCACAGGCAATAACCTTACCTTTAATAGTCCAGTCACTCTAGATAACGATTTAACCTTAGATGCTGGACTAACCACTCTGTCTTTTGCCTCCGACTTAAATGCCAATGGTTACTCATTAACTCTAAAAGCCGGTGAAATTAATAATTCAGGTGCAATCACAAACGGCAATAGCCTCACCCTGCAACCTGCCACATCTAACCAAGCCATCATTATTGGTGCAACTAATAACAGCACCACCGCTTTAGACTTGACCACAAGTGAATTAAATGCATTCCAATCTAACTTTAATGTCCTAACCATCGGACAAGGGAACACAAACCCTGTCACCATCAACCCAATTACATTTAACAAACCTGTCACCATTCAGGGTGGAACCATTGATGTTAACGGAACCATCACCGGGACAGGAAACGCCTCCGTTACCCTCAACAGTGCAACAACCAACCTCAACGCTACTATCGCCACCGCTAACCAGAACATTACTATTACGGGTAACACTAATCTGGGAAATTCCGTCGTCCTTAATACCAACAGTGGCACAGGTGATATCAATCTTAACGGCGCAATCAATGGCACTCAGACATTCACCCTTGATGCAGGGACAGGTAACATTAACGCCATGGGAAACATCGGTAACATTACTCCCTTAAATAGCCTGACAATTAATCGTGCTAACAATGTTACTACCCAAGATATTACAGCAACCAACGTTACTGTTACCGCCAATCAAACAATTAATACAGCGAACATCAATACCAATTCAACCCTCAATCCGGGTGGAGACATTAGCCTAACCAGCAATAATGGCGTGATTACCACCAACAACCTGACAAGTTCCGGAACCAGTGGCGGTGATATTTTTATCCAAGCCTTGAACTCGATGAGTCTGGGTGAAATTAATAGCAGTGGTAGTTCTGGCGATGGCGGCGATGTCATTCTTGACCCCATTGGCGATATTGAAGTCAGTTTTATTAACGCTGAAGGGGGTAACAATGGCAAAGGCGGTAACATTGACATCACCGCAGGTCAATTCTTCCGCGCCACTGATACTTTCACAGACGCTAACGGTGAAGAAGTTAGCATTTCTAGCGCGGGTGGGGATGATAATGGTAGTATTACTATCCGCCATGGGGGTAACGGCGAGACTCCTTTTATTGTCGGGAATGCCACAAACAATGGCACAGTTGGTGCAATTACCGATGGTGATATTACCATCCGTCCGACAGAATCCTTTCTCTTTACTCAGATAGACGGCGACATCGAAATTATTAGTGTTGATGCACCGACGATTCCCGAAGAAGAACCTATAGATGATTCACCAATCAATCCAGTTGATATCATCCAACCGACTGAAGTTAGCGAACTTCCAGAAGAAGATAACAATGTATTCCTCGAAGAAGACACCAGTGTTAATCCAGTTGATATCATCCAACCGACTGAAGTTAGCGAACTTCCGGAAGAAGATAATAATCAATTATCCGAAGACGAAGACGCCAGCGAATCTTCCGAGTCAGCATCCGTACCCACCACAACCAATACCTCCACGACTCAAGCCGCCGAAACTGAAGTGGCTCAACAAGAAGACAACTTTACTAATGCTTATGAAAACTATCTGGGGGTTAGAAATACCCGCACCGTTACGCCTCAAGAAACAAAAGCCCAGCTTAATCAAATTGAACAAATTACTGGCATCAAACCTGCCTTAATTTACGCCTTCTTTAAACCCCAAACTCCCACTCCCGAAAAACCCAATCCCAAAGACAAAAACGAAATCCTTTGGCAGTTTAACCCTTCCACCCCTCAACAGCAACAATTTTCCACTAACCCCAATCCTCAACCCACTGACCAACTCGAACTCGTCCTCGTTACCGCCTCTGGAGACATAATTCGCCGTCCCGTTCCCGGCGCAACCCGAGAAAAAGTGCTGCAACAAGTGCAACAATTACGTCGCGCTGTCACCGATGTTCGCATTCCTCGCCCCTATAAACCGTCTTCACAACAACTTTATGATTGGTTAATTTCTCCCATTGAAGAAGAATTACAAGCCCAAGACATCAATAATCTTAGCTTCGTTATGGATAGTGGCTTGCGTTCCCTCCCCATCGCGACACTCTATGATGGAAACCAATTTATTATTGAGAACTACAGCGTCGGATTAATGCCCAGTTTTAGCCTCACGGATACCCGGTATGTGGATATCCGCAACGCTGATATCTTAGCCATGGGCGCTTCTCAATTTGAGGAACAAAACCCTTTACCTGCTGTTCCCCAAGAGTTATCGATGATTACCAATCAGTTGTGGTCAGGTGAATCCTTTCTGAATCAATCCTTTACCCTAGAAAATCTCAAACAAGCCCGCGATAATCAATCCTTTGGTATTCTCCATCTTGCCACCCATGGAGAATTTAAACCAGGAAAACCTAGTAACTCCTATATTCAGTTTTGGAATACCCGCTTAACCCTTGACAAATTGCGAGAGTTGCAATTGGATAATCCCCCCGTTGAACTGATGGTATTAAGTGCCTGTCGTTCAGCCTTAGGGGATGAACAAGCGGAGTTAGGCTTTACCGGATTAGCGGTACAAGCTGGGGTAAAATCGGCGTTAGGGAGTCTCTGGTATGTCAGTGATACCGGGACATTAGGACTGATGACCACCTTTTATCAACAGTTAAAACAAGACCCGATTAAAGCTGAAGCTTTGCGACAAGCACAATTGGCAATGATGCGGGGGGAAGTTAAATTAGACGGCGATGAATTAGTGACGCCATCGGCGAGGATTTCTTTACCCGATGAATTACGCAACCAGGGAACTATTAATCTGACTCATCCCTATTATTGGAGTGCATTTACTTTAGTCGGGAATCCGTGGTAGTTCAACGAAAACAATAACTAGGGTCTGCTGAATAAGTTTTGTGGTGAGGGGAGGGAACAGGCAACAGGGAACAGGGAACAGTTTCAAGCCTCTGTTGAGGTAAAATTCAGCAAGCCCTAGATTAGTAGAGACGTTCCGTCAAAACATCTCTACTAAGGGGAAGATTTTGTAGTTTTTGTGACTACCCCCACACCCAAAACGTCATGCAGCAAGCCCTATTTAGGGAGTCGTGCCAAAAATTTGTTCTTTAAAAGACTGAACTTGTAAGGCTAAGTCGTGACGGTTAGCTGCACTGAGTAAATAGCGACAAATAAACCAACTCACATAAGCCATGCCAATAATTTCTAGGAGTATGCCTAAAAAAGGAATCGCATTAATTGCATTTAGGACAGCCAGACTCAGTTTGAGGCTGGTTAAGGCGGCGATAATCCAAGCCACCGTGATCAAAATTGGTTTGGTGTTTGTTCCTCGGTTATTCAGGTGAGCCGAGAGGGTTTCTATCGTCTCTATTAACGTGGAAATGAGTTTGAGCCAAGGCTGTTTTTTTTCTTCGGTGAGAACGTCGCTGATAATTTCCGGATGGCAGGTTTTTGAGTGGGAGTGAGCGGGTTGTTCAGGAATTGTCATTTTAGCAGTCATTTTTTTATTCAGGTAACGACAATAAGCTAATGAGGGGAGTGAGGAATAGTTGAAGGTGAGTAGAGTTTATTTCACTATATAATTTTCTCTATTCTGTTTTAAACAAGTCCTTAATTCCCTCGCTTTTTTTAGTGTATTTATTGAAATATGATTAGGTCAATGGGATTACTGAATCAACATATAATTTTAGTTATTTCTTTATAATTGTTTTAGACAAATTCTATAAAATACAGGCTGAATTATTTTCATACTTAATAAAGCGACTAAACTCAGACCTGTCTCTCCTAGCTTGACCTTCACAGCAGGATTCACATTCAGGCGACATTCAAACCTGCCATCCTTTTTTATCTGCTCCAATAAATAGAGGCGGCTTAAGCTGTCATGCATTTAAATTGGGTATTAGTAGCGAGCAAGATGCAAAGCCTGCGGCATGGCTTCGCTTAACGCACTACAAGGATTTTACCATTATTGATATTAAGGTTTAAATGCCGAACAGCTTAGTTGATTACGGCGTGACTAGCAGCAAAAGGAAAAAACAGGCAACACTGAACGTCGTCGCCATAATTTTTACTTCCTGATCGGCTTTTCTCATAATTCTGTAGATGTCAAGTTATTTACACAAATCTTAATAGAGAAACCTAGCGGTCAATCATTGCGATCGCGAATCCCGATCATCATTTAAGCTAATTGATTAAGCTGGAGTTCACCTGCCTGATAAGTTCTGCTACTGCAAGTCATAATAATAGACAACGAAAGACTACACCATTAGCCATTCCCACTTCTCAACTATGACGTTCCATCGCTGGCTGCCTATCTTTTCCACCGTGATTTGCCTCGTTGCCCCAATCTCCAATCCAGCAACGGCACAATCCTCCTCACCGTCTGAAAATAGCTGTCCAGCACCTGCCCTTTCCCGCTTGCAGAAACACAAAGTCGCGCCCGGTGAAACATTAGATAGTATTGCTCAACGATACAGCCTAATCCCAGAAACCTTAGCAGAACTCAATCCCAGCCTGTCACAAAAATCCATGCCTGTGGGTCGAGAGATTCTGATTCCTCCCTTTAATGGAATTCGGGTGCAAGTTCCGGCTGGGGCTAGCTGGCAAGACTTAGCTGAGGCGTATGGTATCCGTGCTGATATTTTATTTGAGGTCAATGGCTGTCTACCACAACCACCCGATATGGTTTTTGTCTCAGGGGTGAATTGGGTACTGGCAAATCGTAAACCCGTGGAAAACTATACCGGATTTGCTGGTTATCCCTTGCCCGCCGTAGCGCCTATGGGGTTTAATTACGGTTGGCATCAAAATGGGGATGGACAAACTCAGTTTCACAGTGGTATTGATCTATTGGCAGACCCTGGAACCACGGTGTTAGCGGTGGATTCGGGTACAGTTGCCTTTGCGGGTCAACAGGGAACCTATGGTAATTTAGTCGTGATTAATCACCAAGGTGGACGCCAAACCCGCTATGCTCATTTAAGTCGTCTTTCGGTGAGAACGGGTCAACGGATCAAACCGGGAACACCTTTAGGGGCGGTGGGTACTACAGGAAGTCCGGACATTGACCAACCTCATTTGCATTTTGAAGTTCGCTTCAATGCGCCTGCGGGTTGGGTAGCGCAAGACCCAGAGTTACATTTGACGGCAAGACCGATAAATAACGAATGACGAATGACGAATGACGAATGACGAACTTTATCATATCATTACGTCGCAGCGGAGCATTGTTGCTGTCAGTGGGTACGGTTAGCTTCTTGTGCGGTATGGGGTATGGTGTTGTCCAAAGCTATCCTGAACCCCCAGCAGAACCCATCATTCAACCTCAATCGGATATCCCCACAGAACCCCCGCCGCCGAATGTGACGGTTCAGATTAAAGCCGTGGGTGATATTATTCCGGGTACGAATTATCCTCAGAATAAACTGCATCCGAATAAAGCGGTTCTTTTTCAAGCCGTTCAACCCAGCCTGCAAGGTGCTGATTTATTATTTGGCAATTTTGAGAGTACTTTAACGAATTATCCCTATTCGGCTAAGTCGATAGGGGGATTAATTATCGCCTTTCGCACGCCGCCTGATTATGCCTCTTTGTTAAAAGAGGTGGGCTTTGATATTATGAGCGTTGCCAACAACCATTCTTATGATTTCTCACGTCAAGGATTTGCAGATACTATTAATAATTTGGAACAGGCTGGAGTTAAAGCCTTAGGCGAAAAGAATCAAATTTTATATGCTAACATCAATGACCTATGGATTGCCTGGATTGGTTTTAGTTATTTTAATTATCACAATTCGTTGAATGATTTGCCTGCCGCTATAGCGTTAGTGGAAGAAGCCAGTCAAAATGCCCATATTGTGATTATTTCTGTTCATGCAGGGGCGGAAGGCACTGGGGCGATGCACGTTCGCAATCGAACGGAGTATTTTTTTGGCGAAAATCGCGGCAATTTGGTTAAGTTTTCCCAGACGATGATTGACCACGGCGCTGATTTAATTCTCGGACATGGACCTCATGTTCCGAGAGCTTTAGAATTGTATAAGGGGAAGTTAATTGCCTATTCTTTGGGAAATTTTATGGGGTATCGGACTCTCTCGACTCAAGCTCAATTGGCGTATTCTTTGGTATTGGAGGTGGAGTTGGATAACCAGGGTGATTTGGTTTCGGGTCAAATTATTCCAATTATGTTAAATCGTCAGGGGATTCCTTATCCGGATTCTCAAGGGCGCACGATTCGACTGATGCGCCAGCTTACTCAGAGTGATTTTCCGAATACTCCTTTACAGATTGATTCAACGGGTAAAATTTTGCCTCAGTAATGATGATTGGTGATTGGTTATACTCAATCTGTTAGCATCAGAATTAGATGGTTTTTAACGCAGAGTGACGCAGAGGTTTACGCAGAGGGCGCAGAGGGGGTTAAAGGATTTGAAGGAAAAGTTTTTGAAGGGGGTGAAGGGTGAATACTTAACACTCAACATTTAAATATTTTTCATTCTTCATCCTTTTTTTGACTCGAATTTTTACCATCAGAAAATTGTTCTTTGAATTTATCACCAGCAGATTTGGCTTGGTCGGTAAGATTCTCTGTAACCTGGGGAACACCTTGTTTGAGAGATTCCATATCCTCAAGGGTTTTTTTATAGTCACTGCGAATAAATTCGGCGGCTTGACTCATGCGCTCATGAATGCCTTCGGTATATTGATCACTGTTTTTAACCGCTTCCTCTAGCACAATGATTCGCTTTTTTCCCACACTGGAAACGGCGACGGGCGCAAGGGTATAAATCCCGTCCATCATTCCTTGCCAACCACTGGAGGAATATAAGTAATTAACGATGGCTCCCGTTTCTGGTTCAATGATATAATCAACAAATTTGCCAACTTTGTTGCCAGCATCTGTCCAAACTTCTACACCAATGGGAGACTCGAGGAGTTCAAGGGTTTCAGACTCGGTTTCTTCCTTCAGACTGTTGACAAGAATGCTATCGCTGCCAACAGTATTGACTTGTTCCCAGGTAATGTGGTGTTTTTTGCCGCCGAGAAACCCAGACTTGCAGGTTAACCCAACCACGCGGTGAGCTTGCCAATCAAGCCATAGCTGTGTCACTCGACCAACTTCTTCAGTTGTATGACGATCTAAGACTAATCGGTTTAAGAGTTCGCTTTGCTTGAGAAGTTCTGCTTTTGTGGACATGGGACACCTCACTTTTGCTTTGCTATGATTGAGACAATGTTACCTACGGATCGAGTGTTTTGTTTTGTATACTTAGATTTTACTTGACGACGGATGCGATTATTTTTAATTATAGCAGTTATTATCGCCATCTTAGCGATTATTTTTGCTTTGCAAAATGCTGTGCCTATCGCCGTAACTTTAGGGATTTGGCGACTAGAGATATCTTTGGCGCTAGTTCTCGTCTTAACTCTAGGGGTTGGCGTTGTGGTGGGATTATTGGTATCGGTACCATCCCTGATGCGGCAAAATTGGAAACTTTCCCATCAGAAGCGACATAACAAAGACTTAGAGAAAGAATTAAATGAACAAACTCAGCAACTGGCGAATCAGCAAAAACGGATTGAATATCTGGAAAATAGTTTAAAGTTCAATCTGGATTATTCTGAATCATCTGAATCATCTGATCGGGATTTAAATGCATAGGCTATTTATGGGGTAGGTTTTGCCTTGTATATCCCTAGAGAATTGAAAGCGATAAACCTATAGTAGATGCAATAATCTTCACCAATACCAGGAATGCGATCGCGGTATCAGTCTCTTCTGCCTTTTACTTTTCCTTGAACAGCGAGTTAAACTGGGCTTTAAGCGATGGCATATCGGCGATTCGTGACACCAGTACACTGGCGTTCCCGGCATCCTCTAGACGCTCTTTCCAATAGCGAATCCGATCCGGGTGATTCATCCAGAATTGAATCACGGTATCCACCGCTCTATCCATATTCCATCCTTTCTGAGTGGGAACGGTTTCAACCGATTCTAAGAAGGCATCCAAGGTACATTGATAGGTTCCCAAATATTCAACGCCTGGGGGAGTTGCTTTTTCACCAATCCGCTGTTGATGATTAAAAAAGTCCAGGATAGGGGAAACGCCAAGGATATCAAATGTATAGTTCATGGAATTTAGCCTCTACTTTTACAACCGTTACCCCTAATTTAAATCAAATAAATTGATTATAGATTATCATTGTGAACAGTTTTATGAAAATTTTATTTAACAGTCGAGGGTAAGTTAAAGTAAGTCGTGAAATTAGCACTCGATGCCATTGAGTGCTAATAAAAACCAGAACAAATTCGGTAGTTTAACAACAACGAAAAGAGCCAATGAGCAGCAAAACCTTAACAATTCAAGCGATGGTGCTATCAAACATCGCCGCTTTGGGAGTGCGTCAAGTACAGCGTCCACAAGCTAAACCGATGCCGCTTCCCTCCCCTCGTAGGGGAGGCGTCGGGAGGGGTCTTTCCCCTAGTTAATTAACCAACAGGATCATATATTAGGCGTATACATCCCCTATGATTACGTTTGCCGCTAATGACAAATGACGAATGACGAATGACCAATAACTAAAATGAACATACTCCTGGCGGGTCACTATCAAATCATAAAATACTTAGGCGGTGGCGGTTTCGGTCAAACGTTTCTGGCTAGAGATAGCCATTTACCGGGGAATCCCTTGTGTGTGGTTAAGCAACTCAAACCTCAGCTAAACCAGCCGCAAGCCTTGGAAACGGCAAAACGCTTATTTGAGCGGGAGGCACAAACCCTGTATCGCTTGGGAACCCACGACCAAATCCCCCGATTGCTGGCGCACTTTGAGCAAGATGAGGAGTTTTACTTGGTGCAGGAGTTTGTCGAGGGTCAACCCCTGAACCAAGAATTTGCTCTGGGTCAAAAAATCACTGAGTCAGAAGCGATCGCACTGCTTAACGATATCTTACAGGTCTTAGCCTTTGTTCACCAACAGCAGGTGATTCACCGTGACATTAAACCCGCCAACTTGATTCGCCGCCGTCGCGATCGCAAAATTGTGTTGATTGATTTTGGTGTGGTTAAAGCCGTGAGTACGCCCACCTCTAACCTGTATGGCGCAACCAGTATCACCGTAGCCGTGGGTTCTCCCGGTTATATGCCCAGCGAACAACAAGCGGGTCAACCTTATTTTAGTAGTGACATCTACGCCGTGGGGATGGTGGTGTTGCAAGCCTTAACCGGATTAAGTCCCACCAGTAAGCAAACTGCTCAAAGACTCCCTCGTGATCACTATGGAGAATTTTCTTGCACCTTACTGCGCGATCGCATGACGATTCATCCCGGTTTAGCCGCTATTCTAGATAAGATGGTGCGCTATGACTATCGACAGCGATATCGAGACGCTAGCGAAGCCTTGCAAGCCCTAGAGCAATTTTGCCAAAATACCCAAGGCGATGAACCCATTACTCATCCGCAAACTCTGGTTGTCCCCACCACCCATCCCCAATCACAAATCACCGATCACCAAACCCCCACATTACCCCTTTCCTCACCTCAGACGCTAGATGAACCCGAAGGACAGGTAAGTTTGAATTCTAGCTTTTACGTCGAGCGTCCTCCCGTAGAATCAGACTGTTATGATGCTATTCTCAAACCCGGTGCTTTAATTCGGGTAAAAGCGCCGCGACAAATGGGCAAAAGTTCCTTACTCTCACGGATTCTCAACTATGCCAGTCAGCAAGGCTATCGCACCGTTTGCCTGAATTTTCAATCGGCTGATGCAGAGTTTCTCACCAGTTTAGATCAATTTTTACAATGGTTTTGTGCCAGCGTGAGCTGGAATTTAGGCTTAGACGATCGCTTAGACACCTACTGGCGAGGAATTTTAGGCAGTAAGAATAAATGTACCGATTATTTTCAACGCTATTTATTATCCCAAACCACTCGTCCTTTAGTATTGGGATTAGATGAAGTGGATCAAATCTTCCAATATCCAGACATCGCCACAGACTTTTTTGGACTGTTGCGAGCATGGCATGAGCAGGGGAAGAACCAGGCAATTTGGCAGCGACTGCGATTAGTGTTTGTCCATTCTAAAGAAGTTTATATTCCCCTGAATATTAATCAATCCCCCTTTAACGTTGGCATACCGATTGAACTCCCGGAACTGAATCCGGTACAAGTCTGGGATTTAGTCCAGCGCCATTCTCTAGATTGGCAACCCAACCAGGTGGAGGAATTGATGAGTATGACTGGAGGACATCCTTATCTGGTGCGAGTGGCACTGCATCAAATTGCTCGAGGGAAGATGACATTGGAGAAATTGCTGCAAGTTGCACCAACAGAAGAAGGACCTTTCTATGACCATTTACGTCGCCATTTATTAAATTTAGAAGAAAATGCCGAATTGGTGGCAGCGATTCAGCAAGTTGTGGCGGCGAATCAGCCTGTTGAAATTAAAGCCGCCGCTGCGTTTAAATTACGCAGTATGGGACTGGTGAAGTTTCAGGGAAACGCCGTCACACCCTTGTGTCAGATGTATCGTCACTATTTTCGCGATCGGCTCAGGAGTTAATCGCCAATCTGAATACAGCGTTAACATTGCGCCACTAACTGATAACGTGACTAAATCTGCCCGTCTCAAGTTTGCTTTTTACATTCTACTTTGTGCTATAGTATTGAATTTAAGTTTATCAGAGAGAATAACTCTCTAGGGATTAATTCATGGCATCTACAACCTGTTCCCTATCCATCACGGTAGCGCGAACTGATATCCCCTTCATGATGCATACGATTCCTCATATTGTGAGGATGTGTAATTATCCGTTTACACAACGCCTTTTAGCTGTAGATACGGCACCTTTGTCTGGTGACAAAGTAAATCGTCCAGGTGTGGGAACAATGGAACAACTGCGGGACTATTGTGATCAGTTACTGGCGGCGGGTGTGGTTGACAAGATTGTCGATATCGATTACTCCCCAGAGTATCAAAAACGGATTTATCAAAAACATTTTGGCGCTCGCATACGCCCGAGTCATAATTACAAAGGATATCCAATTCTCGGCACAATTTTCTCTATTGAAGAAGTTCCGGGAGACTATGTGGTTCACTTTGATAGTGATATGCTGATTCATCAGCAACCGGATTACAGTTGGATAGAAGAGGGGATTCAATTACTGCAAAACCATCCTGAGGTGATGTCCGTTAGACCCCTAACCGGTCCGCCTAAAGAAGATGGAGACATTCATCAACGGGTTCCTTACGAACGAGATCCGGCGGGGTTCTATAAATTTAAGTTTTTTAGCAGTCGTGTTTATTTGAGCGATCGCAAACGTTTTGATAGCTTACTTCCCCTCTCCGTTCTCTGGAGATCCTATAAAAATAAGGTGTTGAACGGATTACCCAATTCGCTAAAAACCCAACTGAATTATTTGACCGGAAAAGGAAAATTAGAATCCTGGGAAATTATGGTATCAAATCGCTTGGAAGAAACCGCCTATGTGCGAGCCGTTCTAGATTCCCCCCAAGCTTGGACAATTCACCCCAAAAATCGGGAGCCAGAATTTATAGCAGCACTTCCTCAATTGATTGAGAAAATTGAGCAAGGATGGTATCCGCCGGAACAAGCTGGGTATTATGATCTCATTTTTGAGCATTGGTTATAAATCCTATTTCTAACAGGTTAATTAGCATACTATGAAACAAATCAAAGCACTACGTCATAGAATTCGACTGTATAAAAATGATCTCGTGGCTGGATACTTCAACTTTCGGATTAACACCCTTGCTGATCCGTATACCATCGTTGGACGAGGGCAACCGTACCGGATTCTGTTAGTTCTTAGTCACATGCGATCGGGGTCATCGTTACTGACTCATCTGTTGAATTCTAATCCTGAAATTATCGGTTATGGTGAAACCCATATTCAATATGCTTCAGAACAAGACTTTAAAAAGCTTTTTGTGAAAGTTTATTTAAGTTCACGCGAATTTACTAAAATTGAAGACTTGGAAAAATTACAGATGAATCAAAATTATGTTTTAGATAAGGTTTTACATGACAACAAATTTTTAACCGAAGATATCTTGAACTCTCAGCAAGTCTACGCTGTCTTTCTCTTAAGAGAACCGCAGCGGAGTCTCGCCAGCATCATGGATTTAAAACCCCATTGGGATCAAGAAACAGCTTGTCATTACTACATTAATCGCTTATCCAGTTTAGTCAGATATGCTCAACTCATCAATCGTAAACAACGCAGTCTTTTTTTCACCTATCAGCAACTCTTAGATCAGACGGATTCAGTATTCATGGCGTTAAAGGACGTTTTAGAAACGAGAGAAAATTTTTCCGAACACTATGAAGTTCTTAGAACAACGGGGATGCCAAGCATCGGTGATTCTAAGGGAAATATTAAAGCCGGTAAAATTATCCGAAATCAGAGAAAATTAAACCCGACAATTTCTCCAGATTTAATCGATAAAGCGAATCTACACTTCGAGCAATGTTCTGCAACGTTATCTGACTATTGCCGCACGATTGATCATGTAGACTACAATTAAAATTGCTTAAGCTGTTCGGCAATTTAAACCTTAATGTCAATAATAGCGAATCCTTATAGTGCGTTAAGCGAAGCCATGCCGCAGGCTTTGCATCTTGCTCGCTGCCCATTCCCAATTTAAATGCATGACAGCTTATTGTTTGAGAAAGACTTGAACACTTCCCTTTCCTGAACCTTTAGCAAAATCTGTAGACCAATATTTTGGGTAAAGGGTTTGAGCATGAATCAATTCTTTTTCCTGTTCCGCTCCTGTCTTGATTGTCGTGATTGACAGAATTGCACAAGGTTCAACATTCACAGAAGGACGAACGTTGGCTGACTCATTGTTCACGTTAACAAATCGAATCCTGCTCTCTGGCTGATCCTGCTGAAAAAGTCTCCATAAGGGGTATTCAAACGAAGTACCTTCTAAGAGCAAGCCAATATTCGAGCAATTTTGAGATTGGATAACCTTAACGGCTTCTGCGTAGGGGGTTTGGAATTGTTGCTGAGTGATGAAGTATTGGTCAAGTCTGGGTGTAGTTAAAACACTATTCTCTCCTAACAAAGGGCGAGTTGAATTCTGTAAAACCCACGGATAGGAAAGAACAATGAGAAGAACGGCTAAACCATTCGTAATTCTATAATTTAAAGATTTCGATAAAACGATTCCCACAAATGGAGCGAATAGAATGAAAACGGGTAAATGAAGCCGACAACGCCAAGGTGACCACGTAAATAGAAGAGAAAAGAGTAAAAATCCAGCTAATACAACAACAAAATATGTGACTAAACGTGAGTTCTTTCTCAAGTGTTTGTTAATGATTAGAAATAAAAACGATATACCCGTTAATAATAAATGTCCTGGATTGCTTGCGGTATCTTCGTAAGTGGATAATGCGGGAACATAAAATTTAGATACTTTTGGACTCATTGTCCGAATATCATTGATATCTAACCCTAAAACTTGGTGTAGTATTTGAATAACTTTATTCGTGATTCCAGTTGTCGGTGTGATTATTTTTTCTAAGCCAAAATACCGAACAAAATCAGCGTGTAACGATAAGTTTTTGCTAAGGCTGGATATCCAGATGACTAAACTAAACTCTTTATTCGTTTCACCTGTCGATAGACCGAGAGGAGAGCCAAACAGCGAAAAATCCCGGATGTAATGATTCAGATTAATCGCCATCATTATCCCTAAGACAATAAGCACAGGTTTCCAGACTCGCCAACCCAGCGTCTGAATACCCCAGAATGCTAACCACAGGCAAAAAGGAAAGGCATAGATGTAGGCTGTTCCTTTGGTTAAAATTCCTAGACCTAAACTTGCTCCTAACAGGCAGGTATAAGTGAAATTAACTCCCTCTTTTAGGGTCAAAAGCGTAAAGTAGGCAAAACATACCAACCAAAGCGCCACAACATAGTCATTGTTTGTACTGGAACTTTGGAGAATTCCCATGGGAATTGTCGCACAAAAAACCACAGACAGAATTTGCCCCCGTGATTGAGCGCCTAGTTGTTTGGCAATTAAGGAGACTCCAATTAGGCTAGCCACCATACTGCCCCATTGAATCAGATTAGCAAAGCGATCGCCGCCACTGAGAATCTGAAAATGAGTGATGGCGAATTCTGACCAGGGATTTTGATAGAGCTGTTCTAGAGTAGTTGTGGGATAATGAGCCAGACTATAATTTTGTATCCAGTGAACCACACGGCTCATGTGATATTCCATTGAATCCGAGTGGTTCGGTGGCGCTACCAGAGCAATTAAACCGACTACCGCAACAATTAAGGTAACACCGCCAACTAATAGCTGCGAAAAAAACGGTAGTTTAACTATTTTTTTTAAGTGGTTTTTGGAATGGCTAATTAGGTAGTTACTTTTACCATAAAACCGCCAATATGTGGCAATCAGTCCGATATCAATAGCTAACCAAAGGACGAGCAACCAACCAAAGTTCAAAAGTTTTAGAAGACTCAACAGTTCAGTGATGGCTGTTAAAATTACTCCCCAGATAATTAGCGCTGCTAATAAAGAATACCGCCAACTTCGCTGAGAGGATGCGAAAATTAAGAATAAAAAAACTAAGGATAACAATGGCAATACATTGAACATGATTAATTTCCTCGCAATATCACAGGTTTTAATTTTTTAATTGTGTTAACTTAAATCCTTATAAAAAGCCAAAAGCAACCCACTAGAAAAACTGTTATTTCCTTCTGCCCTCTGGCTTGTCTCCACCTAGGTGTAAGTATTCAACCGGACATGACACCATGGAAATTGACACTTTGCTTAAGATGAGTCAGTACCATCTATAATATTTTGAACAAGACAATTACCGATCCCAAAAATACGACAAACGTACCCAAGGCTTGAATCTGTATTTTCTTCAATGGTAATCGTTTTTCTAACCCGAGATACCCTAAAACAAAGTAAGCCAATAAAGCCGCGATTAGAGACAGTAGCAACCTCAGCGTTTGACCCCTGTAAACATACAACACGAGATTAATTGATCTGAGTAATCCAGGTTCTTGGTCTTCATGTTCCGGAAGTTCCATTATTTCCCATGTATTACCGGCATCGGTCGATTTAAAGATTTCTGATTTGGCTGACCCAAATCCATACAGGGTATTATCTGTGGCGTAGGCGGGTGAAAATTGGATAGGTTTACCCGCACAAGGGACGTTATTGATGCGGGCAAATGCTAGGTCATTATTGCCAATTGGTGTAAAGGCTTGTCCTCGATTAACGGTTTTAAATAATCCCTCACCTCGGACACTAACAATGAATGTTTGGTCGCTTTGATAATTCGGTGATATGCTGACGCCTTCGATATAGCCGTTTTCGATATTAGCAGAACTCGATAACTTGTCCCATGTTTTTCCAGCATCGGTTGTTACAAAAAGTCCTCGGTCAGTCCCCGCAAAAACAGTTTTATCCGCCTGGTAATTTTGGGAAATTGCAAAGCGGATACTGCTAGTTTTACCTAAACTACTGTCTTCACTAACAGATTGCCAAGTTTTACCTGCATCACTAGACTGAAAAACTCCAGGATCAGAGCTAGATGCGTAAAGAGTTGGATCAGATGGGAAATCTGGAGAGATGACGATGGACGCTGTTTCATTACTAAAGTCTTTACCAATTTTGCTGAGAACTGAGAATTTTTTCCCGGCGTTGGTTGACTTGTAAATAACACCTTGCTGGGTGAGTAAGTAAATAGTTTTATCGGAGTCAAAGGCAGGGGAAGTTGCAATGGTCATTCCCCGCGTAGAATACTTAGGAACTTTTGGAAGTTGAGTTCTTTGCCAACTTTTACCTCCATTCGTTGACCTTAAAAAATTATCCCATAATAGAGTGGCAAATATTGTTTGATCAGAACCGTAATTTGGAGAAAAGGCAATATCGAAAAACCGTCGTGGATCTTGATCTTGTTTGTCAAAACTTCGGGTTAAATAGGGAGATTCTAACCCTTGATACCTCTGAGTCCAGTTTATCCCAGCATCGTTACTAATATAGGGATCACCGACATAAGGAGCAATGGCAACAATTGAGTCATTTTTGTAATCAGGAGATACAGCTAGAGCAACAATTGTTTCGGGTAATAAGGTTTCTAATAATTGCCAACTCTGACCCTTGTCCGTAGATTTAAAAAGACCATCAAATCCACCTAAGAACAGAGTATTATCAGAAATAGTTAAGTCCGTAAAATGAGGACTCTTCATTTGATCAGCTTGACTTTCTTTAACTAAGCCTTGACTTGATTTTTTCCAGGTTTCCCCCCCATCTTGGGAGTAAAAGAAGCCGTCATTCCAGGTTGAGGCAAAGAGGGTGTTATCGTTGACATAACTGGGTGAAATAACAATATCTTGAATGGACGGGTCAGACAGTCCCTGATTTAACGGTGTGAATGAGCCGCCCAAATCGGTTGTTTGCAGTACCCCGCCTTTTTCTGTGCCAACAAAAATAGTTTGATCGGAAGAAAAATTGGGCGAAACCACTAGAGTTGTAATTGCACCACTATTTTCAATAGGAGAAGCCGCTTGCCATGTTTCCCCGCGATTGCCTGAGACATAGATAGTTCCTTCTTCATCTCCAATAACGATAGAACTTGGATTATCTGGAATAAAGCTAATCGTCTTAATTTTACTCGAATTATCTAAAACTTGATTCCAAGTTACACCACCATCATCGGTTTTATAGAGTCCACCTTCGCTGTCCGCCGCTAAAACAAAATCAGGAGCATTAGGAGCTATCTCTAGGACTTCAATATTTAAACTTTCTAATCCATTATTAACGTTTTGCCATGAATTTCCGCCATCGGAGGATTTATATATGCCATCTCCAAAAGATGACACGAAGAGTATCGAATTTGTTGGAGAAATAGATAAACTCGCTAAACTTGATCGATTATCTAAGCCATTGACAATTCTTTGCCAGGAAGATCCTCCATCCACTGACTTAAATAAATTGCCACGCACGATAATAAATAAATCTTGCTCTTGCTGATACTTCGGAGACAAGTCAACTTGAGTGACAACATCATGAGGTCTATGAGCTAAAGCGGGTTGTGCCGTCAAGCCAAAAAGCGCTAATACCAGGAAAAATCCGATAAAAACTTTTTTAAGTAAAAGCCCAACCTTTTGTCTAGTGCTGTGAGTAGATTTTAACCACTTATTAATAAACATATACACCCCAAGCAAAATAAAAAAATACTAAAAAAATGCCAATGTTTCACTGAAAAGGCAATGTTTAACAACGCCTATTAGCTAAACAATGATACTTTAGCAGATTTTCTATTTTAGGAAAATTAAATTTTGTTAATTTTTTCAACGTTTTTGTAAAGACGTAAGAACCCTGATTGTAAGTAGAATAGCGATAGTTATTCGTTTGATTCGGAATAATTCGATTCTTTTGGTTCCATGGGGGATGTGAGGGGGATCAAACGTATCCCATAAGAGCGGAAAGTGCTATATGCTTCTCCAGCTCCCCCAGCCTCCCCAGCCTCCCCAGCCTCCCCCTGTGTTTTCCCTCATCTGCTTGAAAACGACTGTAAATCGGTTATCCTAGCGTAGGATATCGTTCACCAGAAAACCCCATGAACAGGAAAAATCGTGTTAGCAATCGTCATTTTTGGCAAATTTGTGCCAGTCAGCTCGTTACAGCAAGTCTATTTACCCTAGCCTTTCCTGCTAGTCCTGTCAGTGCTGGTGTCGATCAGTTTCAAATCTGCGCCGCAGAACTCCTACGTGCGGGTATCTCCAGGGAAAATGCAGCCAGAACTTGTGCTGAGGCGCTTGAACCTAAGGATTTATCCCTCTGTGTGCTGAAAATCGAAGAGTTAACCCCAATTGCGGCTGATGAAGCATTATTCGCTTGTATGCGTGTCCGACGTCCCAAGGAATTGGCAAGCTGTACTATTGATGTTAACCAGCATACTCAAGGTTCTGATCCGGTTTCGGTGCTGGCAAACTGTCGTCGCAGTCTTCTACCCTTGCGTTTTTCTGAATGCGTAATTGGTTTGAGTCGCGAAATTGATTTTTCTGTAGAGGGTGCCCTAGCTACCTGTATTGATGCTCAGGATTTTTCCCGTTAAGTCTTCAAAACTTAACTTAAGTAGGTGGGCAAAATTACAGGTAAAAAACTTAGCTTCTCAGCTAAGTCTATTGGGTTTACTTTGTCAACCCAACCTACAACCATTACACTATTGCCTATTGCCTTTTACGATTGAATCGGAATCTCAATCACAAACTCTGTACCCTTTCCCATTTCACTCGTGACCCATAATTGACCTCGGTGCTTTTCCACGATGATTTGGTAACTAATTGTTAATCCTAAACCCGTTCCAGAACCGACGGATTTGGTGCTAAAGAATGGATCAAATAGCTTCTGGTGTACCTCATCTGTCATTCCTGATCCGTTATCTGCAATGCGGATAATCACCTTTGCCTCGTCTACACTCTCGGTACTAATCTCAATAGTAGGGGTTTGGGATTGATCGGGAGTGAGTGGCGATCGCACAAATTCTTCCTCTTCTTCCCCTATTTTCCTATCCCCTCTAATTAACCACATTTCACCCTCTAGTTTGAGTTTGCCATACTTCTCATCTAAAGCATCAATAGCATTGGTAAGCATATTCATAAATACTTGATTGAGTTCACTGGCATAACATTTCACAAGAGGCAAACTACCATAATTTTTGATCACCTCAATTCTAGGTCGTCCGGCTTTAGCGTCTAAGTGGTACTCTAAGAGCAAGAGAGTGTTATTAATATCTTGATTAATATCGACGAACTTCAACTCAGCTTCATGTAAATGGAAGAAATTCTTGAGTAACGATACAGTTTGGCGAATTCGTTCAGCCCCTACCTGCATTGATTCTAGAAGTTTAGGTAAATCAGATTGAATAAAATCTAACTCAATTTCCTGAATTTTGCGATTAATTTTCTCAGTTGGATGTGTATACGTTTGTGTGTAAAGTGTAATCAGCTCAAAGAGGTCTTGAATATATTCATTAGCGTGGTATAGGTTGCCATATATAAAGTTAACTGGATTATTAATTTCGTGGGCAATACCTGCCGCTATTTTGCCAAAGGAAGACATTTTCTCAGCTTGAATTAATTGAACTTCTGTTTGTTGCAGCTTGTGTAATGCCTCTTCAAGTTCCAAGGATCTTTGCTTCTCTTGCTGTTGGGATTGTAATAAGTGTTCATTTTTGGCTTGCAGTTCTTTTTGCAGGTTCCGTAGCGTCAGGTGAGTTTGAATTCGGCTGACTACCTCTTCCGGATGAATCGGTTTGGTAATATAATCAACAGCGCCAATCTCAAATCCATGAACCTTGTTAAGGGTATCTGAAAGTGCTGTCATAAAAATGACTGGAATATCCCGCATTGAAGGATTTTCTTTAAGTCGTTTACAAACCTCAAACCCATCAATTCCTGGCATCATTACATCCAACAAAATCAGATCTGGTTGAGCCGCTTCAACGCGCTGGATCGCTGTTTTTCCATCCGTTGCGACCAGCACTTTGAATCCGGATTTTGTCAAATAATTAAACAGAAAACTAAGATTCGTGGGATTATCTTCAACAATTAATAAATTTCCTTGGTCTGCTTTTTTATCCATTGTTTTGCTTGGGTATTCTCACAGTAAAAATACTTCCTTTGTTGAGTTCACTGGTTACGTTGATATCCCCCCCAAAACCTTTTAATATCTGCATACAAGTATAAATACCTAGTCCTGTACCTGTGGGTTGATTTCGCTGTTTTTCCTCACCCTTCAATGGTTTAGTGGTATAAAATGGATCAAAAACTTTGGATAGATCTTCTGGGGCTATTCCACACCCTGTATCTTGGACATCAATGTAAAGATTGTCTTCATCCTGCCGGGTGATAATTGTTAACATTTGTTCTTCCTTATCCCACATAGCATCTAGGGCATTACTGATTAAATTATCCAAAATTTGGGAGATATCAGTATAAACTAAAGAGATTAATGGAATATGCTCATCCAAAACATATTTTTTTTTAACCTTATGTTTTAATTGAAGGTTAGCCTGCCAAAAATCGAGTTCTTTTTTTAAGATATCATTAATATTAAGCGAAGTTAACTGCAAGGAGTGATCCATTTTGCTCTTGTGCATGAGATTATCCAGGATTTGGCTCATATCCCAGGCAGCTTCAGCCATTTTTTCCATATAAGCGAATGTCGTTTCTGGAGAAACAGCTTCTTCAGTCATTTCTCCCGTCGCTAAACATTTATAAGATATGATAAGTTGAATGCGATTTCGTAAATTATGCACGATACCTTGAGTCAGTCGTCCGATTAAAGCGGTTTTTTCTTGCTCGATGAGTTGTTGAGTTCTAGCTTGAACAATTTCTTCTAAATTCTGATTTAAGTGAGCAAGTTCTTCTGTTTTAGTTTGCAGTTGATTTTGCAGATGATATAGCTTTATGTGAGTCTGAATTCGACTCAGCACTTCTTCTTGATGAATGGGTTTCGTGATATAATCAACAGCACCTAGCTTAAAGCCTTGAACTTTATCTACTGTGTCTGAAAGCGCGGTCATAAAGATGATCGGAATATCTTGAGTGGATGGATTTTGTTTCAATCGTTTACAGGTTTCAAACCCATCAATTCCTGGCATCATCACATCTAAAATAATCAGATCAGGTTGAGTGACTTCGGTTCGCTGAATGGCACTTTCACCATCTAACGCCACAAATATTTTGAAGCCTGATCGCGTCAAAAAGTCAAACAAAATACCTAGGTTATGAGGTTGATCGTCAACAATCAATAGCTTGGGGTTTTTGGGGGTTGAATTATCCATAAAGGTTAACCAATTAAAACTATATTTACATTTAGAAATTTACCCGATACATGAATTACATTGACATAAGCCATAGTGCTTTGTTTATAACTGATAGCTTATACATTAGGGCTTATAAGTTAAGGTTTATTCACGAGGTATATTGATTAATAATTTGCTCTATTTTTTTGAGCTGAAACCCTCTAGCGAGATGATGAATTTGTGTAGCAAAAGGACTCCATTGACTGCTTACGTCTTCCCAATGCCGCGCTTGATCGATCATGCCTTGAATATCCCCCATTGCCAACAATTCCGACAAAATAGCTAGTTCTGAAGCAGGGGGAGGAACCAGGAGTATAGTATTGGTTTCCAATTCAATCGTTGTTGAATCTCTGAGTTCTTCATAAATTCCTTCCACATCTAAATAAACAATCAATAATTCCAGGAGTTGCTGGATTGGCACAGGTTTTGAGAGAAAGGCTTGGCATCCAGCCGCTAAACTCTCCTGCTGGGTTGTCTCGAAAACATTAGCGGATATGGCAATAATAACGGTCTTTTCAAACTGAGGCAATTGGCGCAGTCGCCGCGTTGCGGTCAAACCATCTAGTCCCGGCATGATTAAGTCCATTAAGATCAGATCAGGCTGAATCTCAACTGCCTTTTGTAAACAATCTTGACCATCGACGGCTTCAAAAATGTTCAAGTCGAACGGTTTGAGGAATTCTCGTAAGAAAGACCGATTAATCGAATTATCATCAACAATGAGAAGAGTTTGCTGTTGTCCTTTAACGCCAATGATTCGGCGATCGCACAATGGTTCCGACGCTTGTCCTCCTGAAACGTCAGACAACTCTAAATCAAACCAAAATATACTACCTTGATCCAAAGTACTACTAACCTGAATCGCGCTACTCATAAGCTGAACCAGCTTCTGGCTGATAGCAAGTCCCAATCCTGTCCCTTCGACGGCGTGGGTGCGATCGCTCACTTGATGGAAGGGTAAAAAGATTTCGCTTAATTTTTTCGAGTCTATGCCAATCCCCGTATCTTCAACTTGAAAACGAATCTTGGTGATTGGGGATTGGGGCATTATATCCCCTTCCCTAAGCAGGGCGGGTTTAGTTACGTCTTGGGTAACGTTATCCGTCAAACCCGCCCCTACGCATTGAGACGCGCCATAAGATGCGCCATGATAAGACGCGCCATGACAAGATGCGCCATGGCACGTCTCTACATCTTCAACATAGCCAACTTTAAACGTCACGCTACCCTGATCTGTAAACTTCACTGCATTACTGAGTAAGTTGATCAGAACCTGTCGCAACCGTTTCTCATCAGCGATAACAGTCTGGGGAAGAGGAGATAAGAGTTTGTATGTAAAGTCAATCTCTTTTTGGCTAGCACGCAGACGAAAAAGACTACCGATGCTGCTGAGAAAGGTTGGCAAATGAAACTCAGTTGGGTTAAGTTCTAATTTCTGGGATTCAATCTTAGAAAAGTCTAAAATATCATTAATTAGCGTGAGTAAATGTTCGCCACATTGGTAAATAATATTTAAACTTTCTTCCGTTTGCTTGCGATCGCTAATATCGCGGTTGCTGGCTCGTTGACCTAGCCATCGTCTATCCTTACTATAAACAGGTTGACAAGCATGGGCAATCCAACGGATCGATCCGGTGCGAGTAATGATGCGAAAGTCTGTTGAGTAGACATGGGGATTGTCTAACTGTTCACGGATATGTTTAGTAATTCTCTGGCGATCATCGGGATGGATAATTGCCTCAAGTAAGCGGGAATCATGGAGGAATTCCTCAGCCTGATAGCCGGTGATCCGTTGACAAGAGGGAGAAACATAAATAAAGCTACCATCGGGATCTCGCCAATATTCCCAGTCATAAGTAAAATCAGCTACGGTGCGAAAGCGCTGTTCACTTTCTTGTCGGGCTTGTTCTGCCTGTTTACGTTCAGTGATATCGTGAGCAACCACATAAACTAATCGTTCTTGCACAAACGGTACCGCTGTCCAAGAAAACCATTGGTATGATCCATCTTGAGAGCAATACCGATTCTCAAAGGACTTGATGGTAATCCCGGATGCCAGTTTTCTCATTTGCGCCTGAGTCGCTTCCCGATCCTCGGGATGAACCCATTCGATAAACGGTTGGGCTTTAATGGCGTCAGAGGAGATACCCAGGATTTTCTCGAACGCTGGGTTGACATCAATAAAGTATCCCTCAAAGTTAACAATCCCTAGGATATCTACAGAGAGATTAAACAAGCGATCGCGTTCTTGTTGGATTTGTTGACGTTCCTTTAATTCGGCTTGAAGCTGGGAATAGAGTTCGGCTTGTTGGATGGCGATTGTGACTTGAGTCGTTAATGAACAGAGGAGTTCAGCTTCCCACGGCTGCCATTGTCTCCTGGTGGTATAGTGATGAGCAATCAGTAATCCCCAAAGGGTTTCATTCTCCAGAATCGGCATCACCAGTTTGGATTTAACCCCAAGCTGCCTGACGGTATCAGCCAAACAGGGTACGATTTCATCCCGTTCAACATCAGCAATGGTATGTATTTCCCCGCGACAGTAAAATTGATGACAAGCTGGGGGAAAGATTAAGTCAGCGAGGGAATGTTCCTGGGAAACCGAACAGTCTGACGCTAAGGCTTGGGCGACAAGGTTTCCCGTACCATCGCGATGAGTCTGGTAAATCACCACCTGATCGCAAGCCAACAATTGCTGCACTTGGGTTACGGTGGTGTTAAGAATCTGATTCAGATCTAAAGACTGGCGAATCTGTTGGGCGATCGCACTGATTAACCGTTCTTGTTGAGCTTGCAGATGCACCGCAGCTTCAGCGCGTTGGCGTTCCTGAATTTCATGTTTTAAGTTGTCATTAGTACGCTGGAGTTCTTGGGTACGCTCAATGACTCGTTGTTCTAACTCAGCATTCAAGCGATAGATTTGGGTTTCAGCTTGTTTGCGATCGCTAATATCAATAACTGTACCGAGCATCCGCACCGCTTGACCTGTTTGATCATAAATAAATTTTCCCTTCCCCTCAATCCAGTGAATACTCCCATCTGACCACACTACCCGAAATTCATGATCATACTCATGTTGTTCTAACTGAGAACGGTTCGCCGCTTGTTTAACAGCTTCTCGGTCATCCGGATGAATACAAGCCTCAAACTTCGCGTATGTGCCATCATAAGTCCCTGGAGTCAAGCCAAACAGCAGTTCATGATGCTCTGACCAACGAATCTGATTCGTCAACAGATTCCAGTCCCAAATGCCCATCTGAGCCGCATAGAGAGCCAGGTTGAGGCGTTCTTCACTTTGGCGCAACTCGGCTTCTACCTGTTTGCGATCGGTAATATCTCGCAAAACGGATAAATGGCGATGGGGGATCACATTAGCAGTTGCGGCATATTCCGTCTCCCGGATTGTCCCATCCCTGCGCCGGAGACGAAACTCCCCCTTTACCTGTCCCTGTTCCAGAAACATACGCCACCCCTGGGAGAAATCAAACTCCAAGTCAGCAAAGTCTGAGATGCGGCATCCTAAGAGTTCCTCTCTAGATAAACCAAACAGCTGACAAGCCGCCGGATTGACCTCAACATACTGTCCTTGATCATCCGCGATCGCCATGGCGTCGAGCGCTTGATTAAACAGTGCCTGAAATAGGGATAAAGAGTGACTTTCACTGTTGCTATACATAGCGTATACTATTTATTGATTGACTCTCATCCGTTAGGATGTGATGTAAACAACCGCTGCTCATCCCATTGACTACAGCACCATCACGATACATATCGGATCAGGTCTAATTTGAGTTGATTCCAAACGTTGGTGGAGAAATTCCCCCCAAAAAACGATTCAGCGGTAAAGACAAAAAATTGGGGGTGATCCATCCAGTATTTGTAAACTACTATACTGTAACTTAGCAACGTATGAGTTAAGTCTTGCACCATCCCCAGGCAAGTCGATTTATATAGGATGGGCAAGGGTGATAAGGATTAAAACGTTTGTACTATAATTTTGGGTTATTTCCAGCCTAGTCTTAGCACTTTTGTGCAGAGGATGGAAATGTGAACTTGTGTGCTTTCCCTTTGTTTTCAAACTGTAATAGAGTGGTTGGTGGGCAATGCCCACCCTACGGATAGGATGATGGAGTGCGATTCATGATAACCAACTATTGCCTGTTGCCTGTTGCCTTCCCCCACAACCCCAACTTATTCAGTAAATCCTAACTATGGTTCAATCAGCAGCGAAACTGATATCCGTTGATGAATTCATCACTCACTATGGTGACGATAATTGCTATGAACTAATTGATGGGGAATTAATCGAAATGGAACCCACTGGAACCCATGAACAAGTTGCAGCTTTTGTTGGGCGCAAGTTGAACGTTGAGATTGACCGCCATGATAATCCTTATTGTATTCCCCATCGTTGTTTGATCAGACTTTTAGGAACAGATACCGCCTTTCGTCCTGATGTAATCGTTTTAGATCAAACTCAATTAATCCATGAACCCTTGTGGCAGCAAGAACCTGTCATCACTCTAGGAAAAACTATCAAGCTAGTTGTTGAAGTTGTCAGTACTAATTGGCAAAATGACTATGCTCGAAAGGTTGAAGATTATGCCATTTTAGGAATTCCTGAATATTGGATTATGGACTATCTGGGAATTGGTGGTAGAGAGTATATTGGTAAACCTAAACAGCCAACTCTAACTATTTGTAACTTAGTTGAAGATGAGTATCAAAAGCAATTATTTCGGGGAGAGGATTTGCTCGTATCCTCTATCTTTCCAGAGTTACAACTCACAGCGAAACAAATTTTTAATAGTAGCACATTAGGAATGGCGATGTAATCGTTTATCTTCCCGACACCCTAAGCTGTTCGGCATTTAAACCTTAATGTCAATAATCAAGAAATCCTTGTAGTGCGTTAAGCGAAGCCATGCCGCAGGCTTTGCATCTTGCTCGCTACTAATACCCAATTTAAATGCATGACAGCTTACCTAAAACCCTGAAAGGCAACAGGCAACAGGCAACAGGCAACAGAGAATACACAATTTAAATGCGTTTTAGCTTAAGAACTTGAGCCAATAACATCCAGCACAAAACGCCGTACCACCATCAAAACCTCTGGTAGAATCTGATGCGCCATATCAAATTCCTGATACGTCACCGTGATTCCCAACGCCTTTAAATTGTCTCTGGCGTGTTGTGCCTTACTGATAGGAACAACTGGATCTTGTCTACCATGTACCATCAAAACTGGGGGTAACGATTCCCGCGTCAGTTGCGCTGAATCATGCCAATAGCCACTCATTGCAACTAAGGCGGCGCAGGGTAATCTTAACCCCACATCTAATGCCATCGCTCCCCCTTGGGAAAATCCACTTAAAATGGTGCGGGATAGGGGAACGCCTGTACTTTCTTCCAGAGAGGTTAACCAGTCGATCAACTTTTGACGGCTTTCCTCTAACCCCCAATGATTTTCGCTTTCTAAGGCATACCAGGCATTGCCCCAGGGGACATTGGGATGAGGAAACGGAGCATTGGGAAATAGAAACTGGACATTGGGTAAGTCTAATGCTGAGGCTAATGGAACTAAATCCTGAGAGTTAGCCCCCCAGCCATGTAAGCACGCCATTAAATGGGTTGGGGATTGACCATTGGTCGGTTCAATAGTGACAGATTCTAAAGACAAAGACTGAGATCCTAAATCAGAGGTTGTTGGATTTCTAGCAGATGGAGAACGGTTTTGGCAAGCCTTCACGCCCAAGACTGTTGCAAATGCGGCACAGCCTCGTCCGAAAAATCGCCGTCCCATTAATGCCATGTTGCTCTCAACGATAACTGTTAGCGATCGCGGATCTTGCTGATGAGTGAAAATAAAATACAGTAGGGTGTCTATTCATGAATTAATCACCCTTGAACGCGGTACTCTAGAATTAATTAGATGAGAACGCAGGATAGTCGCTAGTATAGCCGCGCCATATTTGTCCTGAATCTCATCGCAAGTCGCTTCGCAAAGTCTCTCGACTTCATCAAGGCGCTGTTGAAGTTCAGCAATTTGTTGGTCAGTTTTGCTTCTTTCCGACTGTATCCCAAACATTTCGTCGTTCTCCTCAACGAATTAAACGGTTTGCCAAGCTGATGTCCTCACCCTCTATCAGATATTCAGGTCATGCGATCGCGCGGTAGATTGATTAAGTAAGGTGCGATCGCGTCTCCAAATTTCACGGTAACCCTACGGCTAATTGAAATTTGGATTGAGAAATGATTAAGATTCCCCAATTTATATGTAAATTTTTTTAAATTATACCGTGTTTGGAGAAAAATAAACAATGATAAAATTTGGAAAAATCGGGTCAAACTGTGCTATATCGGCGTTTTCACCTATAAGACTGTTAAGTTGTCAAGGTTTCTAAAACGAAAACTCGCATTACGTTGAACTCTCAATGCCGAACTAATAATAATACAATTATAGAAAGCACTATTTTGCTGCCCGTCTTACTGAACCTATGTTTCCAGTTATTTACTCTGATGAATTTCTCAATCATGACAACGGTGGTTTCCACCCCGAACGCCCAGAACGATTGACAGCCATTGTCAACGCCTTAAACGCTGCACCCTGGGCAGATAAAGTTGATTGGCAGCTACCTACACCCGTAGAGAGTCGTCCGGTAATGCCTCTATTGCAAAAAGTTCATGACCCGAATTACATCAATTTAGTCAAACAACTCGCCCATGAAGGTGGAGGGATGATAGATGGCGACACACGAGTTTCTCCCCGGAGTTATGATATTGCCCTGTTAGCTATCAGCGCTTGGTTAGATGGAGTTGATCTGGTCCTCACCAGTAACAACCCGGCATTTGTGCTAGCACGTCCTCCTGGACATCATGCCGAAGGTCCACGGGGGATGGGATTTTGTCTCTTTTCCAATGCTGCGATCGCGGCTTACTATGCCCTAGAACAACCGGGTATCCAAAAAGTCGCCATTTTAGATTGGGATGTTCATCATGGTAACGGCACCCAAAGCCTGGTGGAAAACGATGCCCGAATTGTCTACTGTTCACTCCATCAATATCCCTTCTATCCAGGTACCGGTCATCCTCGCGAACGCGGCGCGTACAATAATGTCCTGAATATACCCATACCATCAGGCAGTACATTCACACAATACCAACCCATGTTTGAGCAGGGGGTGATACCATTTTTCAGTGAATTTCAGCCCGATTTACTCCTCATCAGTGCAGGTTACGACGCCCATGCTGATGATCCCCTCGCCGGCATTGCCCTACAGCCAAAAGATTTTGGCGTATTCACGGAGTACTGTTTGCAAGTGACTCACCGTATTTTATTTGGCTTAGAAGGAGGCTATGATCTGACTGCCTTAGCCAAGTCCGTTATTGCCACCATTGAACCCTGTTTAAACCTAGGTGAATAGTTGCCACAAAGACAAACAATTAACAATCAACCCTTAGAACAGTTTCAGATTGTAACCTACACCTAAAACCAGTCCCACATCTGTTTCATCATCCTCAGGAAATGCCACATTGACACGCACTGTTCCAGTAAATCGGGGAGGGATGGGAACATCGACGCCACCGGAAACCAACGGATCAGCTTCCCAGTCATCATCAGGTTGCAGTAGCACACCTCCTCCAACAAAAGGAATCACAATCGTTTGTCCGGTAACAGGAGTCTTGATCGGAAAATTTAGGCTAAGGGTAAGTGATGTGGTGGTTTCGTCACCAAACATGACCGCATTGTGTACGGAAAAATTGTCAGTAAACCCGGCTTTACTGACAATGACAACAGACCCTTCCCCTAAGTTAGTTTCCTCACCATCTAGACCAATATTCCCACCTAAGCCGATATAGCTACGTCCCAGTATTTTTAGGGGATTAACCACAGGGACTTGTGCTACCTCTGGAGTGGCGGCGGCGACAGTTTGGGGTTGAATCAAAACTAGGGTTGGCTGGGTGTTATTAGTCGCTGAGCCAGACGATTGAGCGGAGTCAGAGGGAGTAACGGTTATATAACCATAATAGGCAGAGTCTGGCGTCTGGGCTTGAGCGGATAAACCACTACACAGCAGGGACGAAGCGGTGAAACCGAATAGCCAGGAAAAAAGGGTTGCCGAGTTCGGTTGCATGATTTTTTACTCTTCTATATTGAGAAAATCATGCCACAATTTAACCCACATTGGAAAGTGAAGATAGAGAAATTGAACCTGGCATCCCCACCTAACGCTCGTCTAGAATCCCCAGTCTTCATCCCTGGAAGATGTCAAGCGGCTTGTAGTAAATCTCTACTACTATGTTTGATTTGAGCCAGAATTTGCATCGCTTCTGTCAAATTCTCACAAAGATAGTTGGTTTTGAAGTAAAAAGGTTTAAGACGCTCGTTAGTTATTTCAGCCGGTTCCCAAATGATCAGCTTCAAGGGTTTTTGGGGATGGTTCGTTGCACAAAGCGAGTGGAGTATCATCGTAGTACGCACCTCAATCAGTAGAATGCTCCGGTTTCAGAATCCAGATTAGGTGTCCCACCGCCAGACGGCTGACAGCTATCAAGACTTTTTCTGGGGTCTTTACAAAACTACATTCACAAAAGTGTCTATCAGGACGCTTCATTAAATCTTTACAACTGGGGAGATGGGGGCGGGTTTTACCACTAACGTTGGGTTGTCACCTTGATATCCCTAAACCTGCCCCGATTAGAGTGCAAGTCATCTTCAACAAATGACGAATGACAAATGACTAATATTAAGTAAAGTAAAGATATAGCAGCAAAATCGGAGTCGTAATTTTATGGTGTTATTTGGATTTGGCGGATTTGGCAAAAAGCTCAGCCTGCCTAAACCTGAAGAAGCGTTACCGGGACGGGAAGAACCCATGTCCGTTCCAGCCAACCACGATGTCAACGGCAATCCTCTTAAACCCCCTTACCCCGAGGGTATGGAAATGGCAATGTTTGGCATGGGCTGTTTCTGGGGGGCTGAACGCAGATTTTGGCAACAAGAGGGAGTGTTTGTCACGGCGGTGGGTTACGCAGGCGGGATAACGCCTAACCCCACCTATCAAGAAGTCTGTACAGGGATGACCGGTCACAATGAAGTCGTGCGCGTCGTATTTGACCCCAAGGTGATCAGTTATCAGCAATTGCTGAAAGTTTTCTGGGAGAGTCATAATCCCACCCAAGGGATGCGCCAAGGAAATGACACGGGTACTCAATATCGTTCGGGAATTTATACCTATTCCGATAGTCAACGGAAACTCGCAGAAGCTTCACGAGACGCCTATCAAAAAGCGCTGAGTGAGGCGGGTCATGGAGAAATCACCACAGAAATTGTTGATGCTCCAGAGTTTTACTATGCAGAAGGCTATCACCAGCAATACTTAGCCAAGAATCCCAATGGCTATTGTGGATTAGGAGGAACTAATGTGACTTGTCCGACACCAGTGGCTCTGTAGTGTTGTAACATTGAGTCACCTAAATCAACTTGGGGGAGTTGTGTATCCCAACGCGCTCATTAAAATTACAGCGTAGGTCTTACAACTCCCCCAAACCCCCTGCCCCAAACCCCCTGCTAAGATAAAACAGTTTCAGCGATTATTGACAAAAAATTGGCACGCTATCTCAGAAAAGCCAGCGTGAGAGATCGCTGGACTAAAGTGAAAGTATCATGGTGCCGTTACTAGATTAAACCATTAAGTGCGATCGCGCTTCTTCTAATCCGTGGATAGTTGCATCCCTATTCCACGAGTCGTCTGTTTGGGAACCGGGATAATATGCATTAAACAGTTTTTTTGTCAAATCTGTCTCGAAATGACTCTAGGCAATTAAGTTGTGCAATATAGTTGTAGTATTTAAGATTTGCCGACGCAATAACGAAAAAAATAACGCATTATAAGGCGTTGAAGCGTTTACTGTTAAAAATTGGCACTAAAACAAACACAATACAGGATTTACAGAACATCATACTACATTCTCAAACCCTGATCAAATCAGGATTTACCCGTGACATTTTCGGGCAACCCTAAATCCGCTTTGCTTTAGAATATTAAAACGTAAACGTCAATGCTAAAAGTTTTCTTTATCTAGTCGTACTGTGTCAGCATTCAGCTAAAGCTGAATGCAAGCTTTGAGACTTGGGTTTCAACCCAAGGCGGTTGGTGAGAGACTAATCAAGGAATTCATGCAGCGTATCGAAAAAGGGAAATGCGTCATCGTCGTGATTAGCGATCGCTACTCTAATTCAAATTTTTGGGATTTCCCTGGGGAATTTTCGGGCGCACGTCGGTGCGCCTCTACGAACGGTTTTTTATGATTACCTTCTTTAACGGCTTGATCCCAAAGACAACTATCAATAACAGCAGGGTAAAGAGATTGCCGATAATCTGATCCGGTTCGGGTACACTAGCGGTGTTTCCACTCGATGGTGTATCTGTTCCTTGATTATCCATTCCTTCAGGTGTCTCAACGGGTACATTGACTTTTTTACCATCCTTGTTATCGACTCGGATTTCTTCAGTAACGGCTACAAATGACGTATATTTGGACATCAAGCGATAATTGAGTGCTGTATCCGTCACCGCTTCAACTACCTCTGGCGTTTCACGACCATACATTTGATTCATTAATGCCTTAATCCGCGCCCGTCCCCACAGTTGCGCGATCGCACCATTCCCGCGCACCTCCTCAAAGTTCACATCTAAGGTGGTTTCGTAGGGTTGACCCCCCGCCAAAATTCCGCTAATCTTAAGTTTGCCATTCGTGCGATCGCCTTTGCGTCCAAATACGACTAAGGGCTGATTGGCGAATAAATCCCGTACCTTTTGGGGATAGAATTCTGGTGCGTTTCCTGTCCCCTCCCAACTGACTTGGATATTCGTCAAGACAGGATTATTAATCTCTTGGAAAAATTCCTGGGCGACAACTTCCGCCGATTCATTGGGGGGAACCACTTCGGCGGTTCCGCGCCCCAATTCCGCTAACCGTTCAATTAAAAAGCGATTCGTTGAAGATCCCACGCCAAAACTATACAAGCGATTTCCCGGCTTCAGGCGATCGCGAATTTGACCGATAATCTGTTCATCATCGCCAATTAATCCATTTCATTCTGTTGATACTCAATCGCCGGGATTAAATAGGTGGATAAATTCTTGAACTAAATACTGACGCTTGTCTTGGCTGAAATAATCTAATAATTGGGGAATTTGGGAATGATGTCCCAGAGTTTTTCCTTATTACTAAGTAAAGTTTGCCTCGACAATGTTAAACGGGCTTTTTACTCTCTTCAGCACTACAGCTATAAACCTGTTCACTGATTGCTTAACTGAACTCGACAGAGCCTGATACTGGCGTTCATATCAAGGTGTCGTG
>NZ_JAVKBY010000243.1:0-14272 GCF_040222985.1 Coleofasciculus sp. F4-SAH-05 | reverse complement strand
GGGGTGTGGGGTGTCGGGTGTCGGGTGTCGGGTGTGGGATGTGGGGTGTCGGGTGTGGGATGTGGGGTGTCGGGTGTCGGGTGTCGGGTGTGGGATGTGGGGTGTCGGGTGTGGGGTGTTGGGTGTGGGGGTGCAACGAATAACGAATGATGAATGACAAATGACGAAGGACAAATGACGAAGGACAAATGACGAAGGACAAAATCCATTGACAGCGATCGCACCTGCTGCACATAATGGTGATTTGTGTAAACTTTAGCGCGTATAATAAACCCTTGGCTAACGTTGTTGTAATCGGTGCCCAATGGGGCGATGAAGGAAAAGGTAAAGTCACCGACTTACTAAGCAAGTCCGCAGATGTCGTCGTCCGTTACCAGGGGGGGGTCAATGCGGGACATACCGTTGTGGTTCAGGGTCAAACCTTTAAGCTGCACCTGATTCCCTCTGGGATTTTATATCCAGAAACAGAATGTATTATCGGATCGGGGACAGTAATTGACCCCCAAGTTCTGATTGGTGAACTCGACCAACTAGAACAGTTAGGCATTTCTACCCAAAAGCTGCTAATTTCCGAAACTGCCCACGTCACCATGCCTTACCATAGGTTAATTGACCAGGCATCGGAAGAGCGACGGGGAAACCATAAAATTGGCACCACAGGTCGGGGAATTGGTCCGACTTATGCGGATAAATCAGAGCGCATCGGTATTCGGGTTGTCGATTTGATGGACTCGGATATCCTGCGAAAACAGCTTAATTGGACAATTAATTATAAAAATGCTGTTATAGAAAAACTCTATAATTTACCGCCCCTCGACCCGGCTACCGTGATCGATCAGTATCTCGCTTATGCTGAACGATTACGTCCTCATGTTGTTGACTGTTCGCTGAAAATTTATGATGCGATTCAACAACGACACAATATCTTATTTGAGGGGGCGCAAGGGACGTTACTTGACCTAGACCATGGAACCTATCCCTACGTTACCTCCTCCAACCCGGTAGCGGGTGGTGCTTGTGTGGGTGCAGGGGTAGGACCGACGATGATTGATCGGGTTATTGGTGTCGCTAAAGCCTATACCACTCGTGTCGGCGAGGGACCATTTCCCACAGAACTTCATGGCGAACTTGGACAACTATTGTGCGATCGCGGCGCGGAATTTGGGACAACAACCGGACGTCGCCGTCGCTGCGGTTGGTTTGATGCAGTCATTGGTCGCTATGCGGTTCGCATCAATGGGATGGATTGTCTGGCAATCACCAAGCTTGATATTCTGGATACCCTAGAAGAACTAAAGGTTTGTGTCGCCTACGAAATCAACGGTCAACGCTGTGAGGATTTCCCCAGCAATGCACGTCGATTTGCTCAGTGTAAACCCATCTATAAAACTCTACCCGGTTGGCAACAATCCACCGTTCACTGTCGGACATTGGAAAATTTACCCAAGCAGGCGCTGGCTTATCTAAAATTCCTGGCAGAACTGATGGACGTTCCGATCGCACTGGTGTCTTTAGGTGCTAGCCGTGACCAGACTATCATCGTAGAAGATCCCATCCATGGACCTAAACGAGCATTACTCGATGCTAATGGTATCCCGGTAACATCAGGATAAACTTGTTCTTTGTCCTTGGTCTTTTGTCCTTGGTTGTTTGTTCTTTGTCTCCTGTTGTGACGAATGACAAGTGACAAATGACAAATGACAAATGACAAATGACGATTGACGAATCAATAACACCAATACTTGAACCAAAAGATTAGCTATGGAAGTTAAAGTTGAATGTCACAAGCGAGTCGAGGGAAGTAAGCCCAAAGCCTTACGTAGAGAGGGTTTGATTCCCGCAACACTCTATGGTCATCAGGGGGCTGAATCCGTCGCACTCACGGTTGAAGCTAAAGCTGCAGAAACCTTACTCAAGGAGGCTGATATTAACCATACCGCTGTTCAGGTCAACATTCCTGACCTGTCTTGGAATGGAAGAGCACTGCTGCGAGAAGTACAAACTCATCCCTGGAAGCCGATCGTCTATCACCTCAGCTTTTTCTCTGTGGCAACTCAGGATACCATCCAGATATCCTTACCTGTCAATTTGGTGGGAACGGCTTTTGGCGTGAAGCAAGGCGGTATTTTAGAACATGTCATGACTGAACTTCAAGTCGAATGCGCTCCGGATAATATTCCAGAAACCATTGACGTTGATATCTCGAACTTGGATATAGGCGCCAGCGTGCATGTTAATGAAATTATCTTGCCTGCAGGCGCTACCGCGATGGATGATCCCCAACGACCGGTGCTTAATATCCTGGGTGCGCCCACTATGCCGGCTGAACCCTCTGAGGCGGAGGAAACAACATCGCTGTTATCTGACGCAGAAGAAATTTAACCTGAGGGCAATTGTTTTTCTAGCCAGGGAACATAAGATTATCCCTGGCTTTTTTGTGATTAATCACTTGTCATTTATTATTTGTTATTTGGAATTCAATTAAATACTATGTCACAAAGCGCTATTTCGGATCTAATTAATCAAATGAAGCAACCGGAGTTTTATCCTCATCCGGTTAAAACCCCTATTGAATTGATTCAAACTCATGTGTCTTACGTGTTTCTGACAGGTGATTATGCCTATAAAGTCAAGAAAGCAGTTAACTTTGGCTTTTTAGATTTTTCCACGTTGGAGAAACGAGAGCATTTCTGTTGGCAAGAGTTACAGATGAATAAACCTCAAGCACCGGAGATTTATCTGAACGTGTTGCCGATTAGTAAAAAGGGCGATCGCTTGATTCTAGGGGATGACTCTCAGCCTGTAGAGTACACCCTGAAAATGCGCCAATTCCCCCAGGATGCCTTGTTTAGCACGCGCTTCGAGCAAGGCAAATTGACGGCAACGGATATGGAGAACCTGGGACGAGTCGTGGCTCAATTTCATGCTCAAAGCCAAACCAATGACTACATCCGCAGCTTTGGTACACCTGCCAAAATTAGTGAGGCGTTTGACGAAAATTATCAGCAAACGGAAAACTATATTGGTAGGGCGCAAACCCAACAGCAATTTCAAGAAACGAAACAATTTAGCGATCGCTTTTTTGCCCAACGAGAGGCATTATTAGAGCAGCGCCTGCCAAATAACCGAATTCGGGAATGTCACGGGGATTTGCACCTGAGAAATATTTGCCTGTGGCAGGATAAGATTCAATTATTTGATCGGATTGAATTTAATGAACCGTTCCGCTTTGTGGATGTAATGTATGATATCGCCTTTGTGGTGATGGATTTGGATGCGCGAGGTGCTAAGGATTTGGGGAATGTGTTTCTGAATACCTATTTGGAGCAAACCGGAGATTGGCAAGGGTTAGGGGTATTGCCATTTTATCTAAGTCGCCAAGCCTACGTGCGGGCGAAAGTGACCTCATTTTTACTTGATGATCCGGCTGTTCCTGAACAGACGAAGCAAGACGCCGCGAAAACAGCAGCCGATTATTATCGACTAGCTTGGGACTACACGAAAACGAATTCCGGACAAGTCGTGATTATGTCAGGCTTATCGGGTTCGGGAAAAAGCACAGTAGCGCGACAATTGGCGCAGCAGTTGGGAGCGATTCACCTGCGATCTGATGCAGTACGTAAACATTTAGGGGGTATTCCGTTGGATCAAAAAGGAGCTGATGAACTTTATACCCCTGAGATGAACCAGAAAACTTACGATCGCCTGTTAGAATTGGGCATCATGTTAGCGCAGCAAGGCTTCCCTGTGATTCTCGATGCAAAGTACGATCGACAGGCATTTCGAGGGGATGCGATCGCCAAAGCACAGGCACATCAGTTACCTTTACGAATTCTACACTGCAGTGCCCCCATTGAAGTCCTACGCGATCGCCTCTCATCTCGCACTGAAGATGTATCTGATGCAACTACTGATTTACTCAGTCGCCAACAAGCCACGGCTGAACCCTTCACCGAGGCGGAACAATCCCTAGTCACGACAGTGGACACAACTCAAAATTGGCAATCTCAATTAGAAAAAATGACTTAAGGTTCAAAGAAGAGTAAAGAACCACTCCAGACACAGCGATTCTTCTGTACCTGGAGTAGTTTCTATCTGTCCATAAGATTGGCAATCCCTGAAAATGCGCCCGATTAAGCGTGACATTCACAACCAGAATGCCCACAGCCAACTCCGTTGGGATGACCGTTAGCGCAAGCGTCGCTACAGTAGTATTTGCCGTCTTTTTGCACGGCTGAATCGGTACTCACCATGCACGCGCAGGAATCACAGGCACATTGCGTTTGAGTGGCAGTTGTCATCTTTCTCTCCACGATAGAGTTTGACTCAATATCTGAACAAGTCTTCAGATATTTTTTTTAGCATAACACCTGAATGGTCATTCAGATATTAAATTTCCCTTAAAAGCCTATCGATAAGTAGTCGGACAAAAGAAAACGGCTCTGTACTAAGTTTTGTAAACAAGCCTCCAATCCTTACTTGGGTAAAGCGATCGCACGTTCGTTATTTGGAATACCAGGATTATCTGGACACACGTCAGTGCGTCGGCAAAGGGCGCACGTCAAAGGGCGCACGTCGGTGCGCCCCTACGGTTGGTTCTGGGATTTTTTTATTGCCAACGATATAAAGATTTATCAAACAGAGACTCGCGCATTATCGGGGGACTTGTTAACCTGGTTCTATTCCCATCGCCTATACCTAATTATCATGTCCACCCATCAATCTATCCCCAAACCCGCAAACGCCAAGAAAAAATCGGATATCCTGCCAATTCCGGCGCAATCTAAATCCCATCCGGTTATCGCTCAACCCAAAATTGAGTCAACCCGCAGCAATGAGGAACAATTAGCACAGATGCGGGCGCAACGAGAAGCATCTGAACGCTTGGGTTCGACGTTATTAACCCCGGAATCGGTTCCCCGCAAACTGCCACCCCTGCAACCGAAACTGACGATTGGGCAACCGGGGGATCAGTATGAACAGGAAGCCGATAGGGTAGCGCGTCAGGTGGTGGATCATATTAATGCGCCGCCGAAGATTCAAGCGAAGGAAACCCATCAGCCGATGTCGGTGGGGGAGAGGAAGCCCTCGAAATTGGATCATCTCCCGGTGTCGAGGGTGCAGCGTTATGGGACAGGGGGTGATAAGGCTGCGTCGCCGGATTTGGAATCGTCGATTCAACGGGCAAGGGGAGGCGGACAACCGTTAGGAGATGGGATTCGGGAACGGATGGAAGGGGCGTTTGGGGCAGATTTTAGTGGGGTGCGGGTGCATACGGATGGGACGTCAGATCAGTTGAATCAGTCGATTCAGGCGAAGGCGTTTACGACAGGGCAAGATGTGTTCTTTCGCAAAGGGGCTTACGAGCCGGGGAGTCGGGGGGGACAGGAGTTGTTGGCGCATGAGTTGACTCATGTGGTGCAGCAACATGGAGGGGAAAAGGTGAGGAATCAATTGCAGCAGATGAATGCTACAGGAGAACAGAAGAAAAGACCAAGTGTAAAGAACTCCGATAATTTATATCACGGGGCACCCTCTAAATACTACGATGAAATAAAGAAATCAGGATTGAAACCCCTATCCGGACGCGATGATGACAAGTATTTATGTATGACCACAGATCTGAATGGAGTCGCAACATTAGAACGAAAAGCCAACGACATAATCTATAAGGTGGAGACTAAACTGTTGAACGAAGAGGATTGGTACAAGGAAGGGGCAGGGTACAAAGAGTGGAGGAGTCGTAGTTCGGTTTCCGCGAATTTGCTTCAATGTAGACGGTCTTTAGGTAACAAAAAGCAAACAAGCTGGAGGAATGTTGAGAAAGGGAAAAACCCGAATGCTACGTGAGTCACCATCCCGACAACAGCGACTCAATTCACTCTTAATCAATCGCCACCGCATCGAAAAATCTGCATCATAATCCGGTAGCGTCCATAAGCCATGCCAATGTAGAATCTAGTCCATGATGACAATACTGTAGTGCGATCGCTCTACCCCATCTTTTGCCGATGTTTAGTGCGATCGCAGTAACAGTGATTTCACGGATTTATAGAAACGGTAGCGGTGGGGGGTGAGAGGTTAGTTGCACTGATTTCACAGAGGTGTTAGTTCTCAATTGGCAGAAGATGTAAGAATTGGCGGGAAATTATTAAGTCTTCTGTGTCAATCTGTGTGTTTCACTATTGAGTCTTTTTTTTAGTGTCATTCAATCCGTGTAATCTGTGCTTTTGAAGTGATAAGTATAGAGTCTATCGGCTGGTACATTTTCCCATGATGAAATAATACCTAAAAAATCAGCCAAAGTCAAGCCTCTGTCGTATAAATGGGTAAAAATAAAAGTGCGATCGCTGTAGGGTGCGTTAACGCAAGTGTAACGCACCATCCAAACATAAAACGGTGCGTTACGGCGCGAAAATCCCCAATTTTTTAACATTAACCAAAGCCAGCGCCTAACTCACCCTACGGGATAAATAATTCATGCGATCGCAAATATTTTAAGACAACCATTGTTATTATGATCAAAAGACCTCAAACTCCTATTCCTACCCCTAGCTATGACGACGCTCCTTAAACCATCGACCCTACTACCGAAAGGATTACAGGTGCAGCAGATTAATAACCTCACCCTGTTCAAATTCACCGATGAATTGAGCGATCGAATGCAAACCTTGCTCGACAAGAAAAAAGCTGATCGCCTCACCTCGGAAGAAACCCTTGAACTAGAAGCCATTGGCGAACTTGACGAAATTTTTAGCTACATTAATGCCGTTATGGCTGCTAGAGCACATGACCATTCCTAAGTCGCTCTACGAAACTGTTCGTCAAGGCGCCCAATTCCGGTGTGAATATTGCCACTATCCCGAACTGCTCAGTTCTGCCCCACTTTCCATTGATCATATTCAACCTCAATCTCTTGGTGGCAGCAATGATCGAAACAATCTCGCCCTTGCCTGTCGTCGTTGCAATGAAAGACGCTACAACTTTACAACAGGCGTTGATCCAGAAACCGGAGAAGAAGTCCCCCTGTTCAACCCACGCCAGCAAATATGGTCAGATCATTTCTTATGGTCAGCAGATGCCCTGAAAATTATAGGCATAACCCCCTCTGGACGTGCTACCTGTAACCGTCTGGATTTGAATGACGAACGCCGCGAAGAACCGTTCATCCAGAACGCTCGACAGCAATGGATAGCCGCTCAACTTCATCCACCTACCGATGATCCACGACAATAACCTTTATTGGTAGTGTGATGGTTAATAAAGAATAATTTTCTGTTAAAATCTCCCAGCCATCTTTAACCAATGCAAATCTCACAGTGAAAGCTGTAGGGTGCGTTAACGCAAGTGTAACGCACCATTCAAGCATAAAACGGTGCGTTACGGCGCGAAAATCCCCAATTTTTTTAACATTAACCCAAGCCAGCGCCTAACGCACCCTACGGGATAGTGCGATCGCGCCTTGGCTGCACTCCATCGGATAACAAGACTAACTTTAATCCTGTGTCCCCTCTCTATTAACGCCTCAGTGCAATCAGTGCTACCAACAGTCTACCTCCCCACCCCTAACCTGCCAATAAATCAGAGAAATCTGTGTTCCAAACTTCCCTAAGTCATCAAACCCCAACATAACTGCCGCGACGAATTTCCCTCAGACCATATAAAATAAACAGGATTCAAGAATAGTCACGCAATCACCGACACTTATGCCTCGCCGCGACGATCTTCACAAAATCCTGATCTTGGGTTCTGGTCCCATTGTTATCGGACAAGCCTGTGAGTTTGATTACTCTGGCACTCAGGCGTGTAAAGCCCTTCAGCAAGAAGGCTACGAAGTGATACTGGTTAACTCCAATCCAGCCACAATCATGACCGACCCAGATACCGCAGACCGCACCTACATCGAACCCCTGACTCCGGAAATTGTGGAGAAGGTGATTGCCAAAGAACGACCAGACGCCCTATTACCGACGATGGGGGGTCAAACAGCCCTGAATATTGCCGTTACTCTGGCAAAAAACGGCGTTCTCGACAAATACGGCGTCGATCTCATTGGTGCTAAACTCGATGCCATCGAAATGGCAGAAGACCGCCAGCTTTTCAAAGAAGCGATGGGGCGTATTGGTATCGAAGTCTGTCCTTCAGGAATCGCCAGTAACTTGGATGAAGCCAAAGCCCTTGCCCAACAAATTGGCAGCTACCCCCTAATTATTCGTCCCGCCTATACATTAGGCGGGACAGGAGGTGGTATCGCCTATAACCAGGAAGAATACGAAGAAATGGCACAAGCGGGGTTAGACGCATCCCCCGTCTCTCAAATCTTAGTGGAACAGTCGCTGCTGGGATGGAAAGAATATGAGTTAGAAGTGATGCGGGATCTCGCCGATAACGTAGTCATTATCTGTTCAATCGAAAACCTTGACCCCATGGGCGTCCACACCGGCGACTCGATTACCGTCGCCCCTGCCCAAACTCTCACCGATAAAGAATATCAGCGACTCCGGGATTACTCCATTCAAATTATCCGCGAGATTGGCGTCGAAACCGGCGGCTCAAATATTCAATTTGCCATCAATCCAGTTACCGGGGACGTGATTGTCATTGAAATGAACCCCCGTGTCTCGCGCAGTTCTGCCCTCGCCTCGAAAGCCACAGGGTTCCCGATCGCTAAATTTGCGGCAAAGTTAGCGGTGGGATATACCTTGGATGAGATTCCCAACGACATTACTCAGAAAACCCCCGCCTCCTTTGAACCCACTATCGACTATGTGGTGACCAAAATTCCCCGCTTTACCTTTGAAAAATTCCCCAACGCCAAACCCGTACTCACCACCCAGATGAAGTCCGTGGGGGAAGCCATGGCAATTGGGCGCACGTTCCAAGAATCCTGCCAAAAAGCCCTGCGTTCCTTGGAAATTGGACGCTATGGGTGGGGATGCGATCGCGCCGAGAAACTTCCCTCCTTGGAACAAGTGCGTTCTGGCTTACGGACACCCAACCCTGACCGCATCTTTACCCTGCGTCACGCTTTACAATTAGGCATGACCGTCGAAGAAATTTATGAACTCACCAGTATTGATCCTTGGTTTCTAGATAAGTTTGCCGATTTACTCGAAACTGAAAAATTCCTCAAGCGCACTCCCTTAAAAAGCTTGACAAAAGAGAATCTTTGGGATATTAAACGTCAAGGCTATAGCGATCGCCAAATTGCCTTCGCCACCAAGACAACTGAAGATGAGGTACGGACTTACCGCAAGCAACTGGGTGTAATCGCTGTTTATAAAGTCGTGGATACCTGCGCCGCCGAATTTGAGGCACTGACCCCCTATTACTATTCCACCTACGAAGAAGAAACCGAAGTCATCCCCTCCGATAAGCGCAAGGTAATGATTCTCGGCGGTGGACCGAACCGGATTGGACAAGGGATTGAGTTTGATTACTGTTGCTGTCATGCCGCTTACGCCCTGGCAAAAGAAGGGTTTGAGACGATTATGGTTAACTCCAACCCAGAAACCGTTTCCACTGACTACGACACCAGTGATCGTCTCTACTTTGAACCCCTGACCAAAGAAGATGTCCTCAACATCATTGAAACCGAAAAGCCCGAAGGGATTATTATTCAGTTTGGTGGTCAAACCCCACTAAAACTGGCAGTTCCTCTGCAAGAATTTTTAAACAATCCAGAAATCCCCACCTCAGTTCCCACCAAAATCTGGGGGACTTCGCCCGACTCCATTGATATTGCCGAAGATCGGGAACGCTTTGAGAAAATCCTGCGCCAACTGGATATCAAACAGCCCCCCAATGGCATCGCCCGCAGTTATGAGGAGGCGTTAAACATCGCCAAGCGCATCGGTTACCCAGTGGTAGTGCGTCCCTCCTACGTCCTCGGTGGACGGGCAATGGAAATTGTCTATTCTGACCTAGAGTTGGAACGGTATATGACCTTTGCCGTCCAAGTTGAACCGGAACACCCGATTCTGATTGATCAATTCTTGGAAAATGCGATTGAGGTGGATGTGGATGCGATCGCGGATCATACCGGTCGGGTGGTGATTGGTGGCATTATGGAGCATATCGAACAAGCAGGGATTCACTCCGGGGACTCGGCTTGTTCGATTCCGTTTATTTCCCTGAGTCCCACAGCAATGGAAACGATTCGCACCAGTACCCATCAATTAGCCACAAAGTTGAAAGTCATCGGCTTGATGAATATCCAGTTTGCGGTGCAAGGGGAAACCGTTTATATCCTGGAAGCCAACCCCAGGGCGTCGCGTACCATTCCCTATGTCTCCAAAGCTACCGGTGTCCCTCTAGCGGCTTTGGCTTCCCGGATCATGGCAGGAGAAACCCTAGAAGACCTCGGTTTAACCCGCGAACCGATACTCCAGCACATTGCCGTAAAAGAAGCCGTCTTGCCCTTTGATAAATTCCCTGGCACCGATGTCATCCTCGGACCAGAAATGCGGTCTACTGGTGAAGTGATGGGGATTGATACGGACTTTGGTAAGGCATTTGCCAAGGCAGAATTAGCCGCCGGTCAGCGTTTACCCCTTTCGGGTACTGTTTTTGTCTCCACCAATAACCGGGATAAAGCCAATGTTGTCCCGGTGGTTCAAGACTTAATGGACTTGGGCTTTAATGTCATTGCCACGGAAGGGACACGCCAAGCCCTTAAGGATCAAGGCTTGCAGGTTGATTTAATCCTGAAACTGCATCAAGGGCGTCCCCATGTCTTGGATGCGATTAAAAATAAGCAGATTCAGTTGATTATTAATACCCCAACCGGAGAAGATGCCCAAGCTGATGGTCGGTTAATTCGGCGCACCGCACTGGCTTACAAAATCCCAATTGTTACCACGATTGCTGGTGCAAAGGCAACAGCCGGGGCAATTCGTTCATTGAAGTCTCAGCCTTTAGATGTGAAAGCGTTGCAAGATTACATTTACGAAACTCAGTAAGCAGTGATCGGCATCAACAATGTCCGGTGACCAATGAACCGTTATCGGGCGTTGCAGATCACAAACTAACTGCCTAAAGTTCAATCCGGGTTTGACTGCCATTGCCTAAATGCCAGCAAATCCAATGGACTTTAGGCGAAAACAGGGATTGGGTTCAGGAAGAATGTATTTGTATATACTTAAAAAAAAAGAATCTCCTGATAAATTCTTAAACAAATACGAATTGACCTGAGTTAAGATTACACTGGGAGAAAAATAGACGTAAAATTGGGGTAAGTTGGGTTGTAGAGAGTCAGTGATGGGTAAACTCGCGTTGTCTGAACCGACAGCATCGGTATCCTGTACTGCCATTTCCGGATAGTGATATCAACTCGGTGTGGAAAATATGACCTCGACAACAAACAGCAGGAGCAATCCTTAATCATAATCATTCCACCGTAGAATACAGTGTAAGTCATAAACTGCTGCCCCATCGGTCAAATCGCCCAACGTTTTTAATAGTTAAGCAAATTGTGAATCGCGATGGCTGTATCGGTTTCTCATGCGGCAACATGTCCCAACAGCACTCAAATTCCGGTGTCTTTGAAATCTCCTCCCATAACACCTATTCCGGATACTCTGGTGATCACCTATCTCCAGATGACCGATCCGACCCAATTCCGTCCGGCGTATCTCAACTACCCGGATGGGATTAAAATGATGTGCATGGATACGCCGGATGTTGCCTTCTATCGTTTTTTGTATAGTACCGTAGGCAAACCCTGGCGTTGGCGCGATCGCTTATCCTACTCGGATGAAGAACTCGAAGAGATTCTCACCGCTTCTGAAACCAGTATTCATGTTCTCTATGTCAATGGAGCGCCAGCGGGATATATTGAATTGGTCAAGCGTCGCGAGGGACCATCGGGTCGTTTCTACTCGACAGAAATTGTCTATTTTGGTTTGCGCGAAAACTATCTAGGGCGGGGGTTAGGCAAGCATTTACTTAGCCATGGTATTGCTTACGCTTGGAACAAAGGGACGCAACGCCTCTGGATTCATACCAGCAATCTGGATAGTCCCTACGCCCTGGATAATTGCATTAAACGGGGCTTTAAAATCTATCGGATTGAGAAAGAACCCATGCCAGAACTGTATCGGGAACCCTGAGGGGAAGCTGGGGAGCAGTGGGAGGAGATATACCGTAGGGTGGGCAATGCCCACCAACCTTAAATTAGTGCCATTGAACTTAAATCAGAAATCAGAGATATTGTTTTCACTTCAGATAACTACAGCATCAGCTACCAATGCGTAAGTCGCAGAGAAATGGCACAATATTGGTCTGTCGATCTGCCAAAGTCTCAAGTGTAATAGATTAAGGTAGAGAGATAGTTTTGTTACGTTCCACCGGATCAGGGTTAACCATTTCCAACGCTGTCAGCCAACTGATGTATCCATTGCCGTTCAGTTACCGTAGTTAAGCACGAGAGTCAGCGTGAGAGCCTAGAGTTCAGCCTAGCTGTTCGTTCCCTGCCAGTTAGGGATGATTCTCCTTTTCGATTGTCAGGTGTACATTTACTAATCTAGGAAACATTTCCAATAATGTCTCCAAGCCAATACTACAGCATCACCCACCGACTATGCAGACTATCGAAAAGACAGAAACCAAACTCCTAGAGCTGAAAAACCGCCTGAGTGAGATTAATGATATCGAAGCCGCCGCGTCTCTGTTGTATTGGGATCAGGCAACCTATATGCCGCCCAAAGGTGCAGCCGCTCGCGGACGACAGTTAGCAACGTTGCAACAAATTTCTCATAGTAAATTTACTGATCCCGCCATGGGTGAGCTTCTAGAGGACTTACAATCCCTAGAAGCCAGTTTGCCCTACGACTCCGATGAAGCCAGTTTAGTGCGGGTTACCCGCCGCAAATATGAACGGGCGGCGCGGGTTCCGGCTACGTTTATGGCAAAATTTTCTCGCCATCGCACGGATACTTATGGGGCTTGGGTTGCGGCGCGACCGGACAATAATTTTGCGGCTGTTGAACCTTATCTGGAAAAAACCCTGGAGTTGAGCCGGGAATTGGCGAACTTTTTCCCCGGATATGACCATATTGCTGATCCGTTAATCGATTTTGCCGATTATGGGATGCAAGTGGGCTTTTTGCGATCGCTGTTTGCCCAGTTGCGAGATGAATTGGTGCCGATTGTGGAAGCGATTACCGCCCAACCGATGACGGATGATCGGTGTTTGCATCAGTATTATCCGGCTCAAGATCAGTTAGCCTTCACCCTAAAAATCATTGAGCAGTTGGGGTATGACTTCCAACGGGGACGACAAGATCAAACCCATCACCCCTTTATGATTAACTTCTCTACCGATGATGTGCGGATTACCACTCGCGTCTACGACAATGACTTAGGACAGGCACTGTTTAGTAGTATTCATGAAATGGGTCATGGGTTGTATGAACAAGGGATTAGCCCAACCTTGGAAGGAACGCCCTTAGCCGGTGGGACTTCGGCAGGGATTCATGAAAGCCAATCTCGGCTGTGGGAAAATATCGTCGGGCGTAGTCGTGGCTTTTGGCAATTTTTCTATCCCCAACTACAAGCCGCGTTTCCCCATCAACTTAAGGATTTTCCCTTAGAGACATTCTACCGAGCCATCAACAAAGTCGTGCGATCGCTAATTCGCACCGATGCAGATGAGGTGACGTACAACCTCCATGTGATGATTCGCTTTGACTTGGAACTAGACTTACTAGAAGGGAAAATAGCCGTCAGGGACTTACCCGAAGCCTGGAGAGAACGCTATCGATCCGATTTAGGCATTGTCCCCGAAACGGATACCAATGGTGTTCTTCAGGATGTTCACTGGTATACCAGTCAAATTGGCGGTATGTTCCAATGCTATACCCTGGGCAACTTGATGAGCAGCCAAATTTTTGAAGCCGCCTTAGCCGCTCATCCGGAAATCTTAGCTAAGATTGAGCAAGGACAATTTAGTACATTGCATAATTGGTTAAGAGAAAACATATACCAACATGGCTGCAAGTACACGGCGGCTGAATTAATCAAGGGCGTCACTGGTGCAGATTTGCACATCGCTCCATTCATCCGTTATATCCGGCAAAAGTATGGGCAACTTTACGAGTTGTAAAGATTGCTTGCTTTTTTCTGTGTGGCTCAACCCATTGGTCATTGGTCATTGGTCATTGGTCATTGGTCATTGGTCATTGGTCATTGGTCATTGGTCATTGGTCATTGGTCATTGGTCATTGGTCATTGGTCATTGGTCATTGGTCATTGGTCATTGGTCATTGGTCAT
>NZ_JAVKBY010000242.1:0-19814 GCF_040222985.1 Coleofasciculus sp. F4-SAH-05 | reverse complement strand
CTGGGCTTTACTCCTACTACCAGTTCTATGATTGATAAAATTTTGGCTGTAGCTCTTGATTTAATCAATCCTAAACATTTAAGAAATTGGTTTGCTCATTGTTGTTACTGTACCTCATAGCAGCGCGAAGCGCTGTATCTGATCCATTGCTCTCTCCCTGAAAATGACATAGATAGCTTGCTTCCAAATTTGTGACCGTTAAATCGTTTACCAATACTTTTGAACCAAGTATTCTAAGCCAAACCGAGAGGAAAACATCAATGATTTGGGTTCTTTGGCTCCAGGTAACCGCCCCTGTTCCAGCAGCGCTTCAGCTTCAGTTTTATTACCAATGCGAACCAATCGAGAATGTTCTTGCCATTGCCCAGACTGGAAATAGCGATCGCACATTTGGGTTTGGACGACGAAAACCAAGTCCACCTCTCCAGTTAGCGGATTTCCCGACATACCAATAAACTGAGTATTCCGCTCATCTAAAGTCATCGCAACGCCGACTTCTTCCCATAGCTCTCGTTGAGCATCCTGATAGAAGTTAATCTCTTCAACATTGGCAGAAAATGTCGCCAAACCTGCCACAAAATTGAGAACACCTGGGTAATCAACATGAGCCGATCGCTCGCCAATATAGACACTGCCATCCGTCGTCAGGGGGACAACGGCGACGCCAATTCCCCGGGCAAAATAAGCATAGGGATCGTGATACCGTTCTAATCCACGTTTGATCAGCTTTAGCGCCGCCAAGGGATGACGATCTAAATCCAATCGATAACGAGGATAGCTAGTCAGACCAACCTCTAGAGTGAAGATATCCTGATGGCGAAACCAAAATCCAGCGACTCCAGCGCCGGACCAACGCAGTTTGCGATCGTCATAGTCTCCCGGATGGGTGCCATCAGTGAGGATACCGGAGCGAATTTGGGGATTAATTACGGTGTGGAGGTAGGCGTGAAAGTGAGTGTCGATCGCGTCATTATCTAGACTTTTTGGACCATGCCCTTCCCGCACCTGAATTCCTTTGACGCCTGTCACATCATCGGGATAAACCAAGTGCAGAACATTGCGATTCATGATTAGCGCCTCAGCCAGGGCTTTACTGTGAGGTAAATCAGCAACCGCTGCAGCCACCTGATCTCGATACTCAAGATATTCAGAAGCTGGAGACTCAGCTACGTTTTGCTCGTTCATAGTTCGGTGCGTTGATCAATCGGGTTTCCCAAGGGCGGGTTTAATGTAGGGGCGGGTTTTACTACTATCATTTAGGGTTGCACCCAGATATGACTAAACCCGCCCCTACAAAGTTGTCGCCATAAGTTATCTGTCAAACCCGCCCCGACATCCTTGACAAGCAATGGGGTGCGTTACGCTTCGCTAACACACCCTACGGCTAGAGGTTGTGGGGAAGTCTTAAGCTGATAAAATTGACGAATTTGGGCAATGATGAAATCTTGCTCATCGTCAGTCAAACTGTATGCCGAAGGTAAAGAAATCCCTTGCTCATAGACAGATGTACTCACCGGATAATTCATCTGGGGATCAGCCCAGCCTTGATAGCACGGTTGGAGATGGAGTGGACAGAAAAAGAGTCGGGTTTGAATCCCTTGATCGGCTAAATACTCAGCCAATTCAGCCCGGTTTTCGGCATAAAACGAGGTAAACCAATGGACAGGTTGACAACGTGGATCAATAAAGACAGGCTGTAACTGGGGGACATCAGCTAAACCGGTGATATAGGCGTGATAAATTTGCCGTTTGCGCTCAATAATGGCAGGCAATTTTCTCAGTTGAGCGATACCAACAGCTGCCTGCATTTCCGTCATGGCAAAGTTAAAGCCAATATGTTCATGGACAAAGGTACCTCGATGGGAGCGACCATGATTTTTCAGGCGGCGACAGGTTTGGGCAATACGATCACTATTGGTGAGGATAATCCCGCCTTCACCACAGGTCATGGTTTTGTTACCATAGAAGGAAAAAGCACCAGCGTCTCCGTAGTAGCCGACATGGCGATTGTTAAACTCAACTCCAATTGCCTGAGCGGCATCTTCAATTATTTTTAATTCAAATCGGTTCGCAAAGGTCAATACGGCGTCCATATCCGCACTTTGACCATACAAATGCACGGGCATGATCGCTTTGGTTTTGTCTGTGACTAACCCAGCGGCGGCGTCTACATCAATGCACAGGGTATCGGCTTTTACCGGACAAAAGATGGGCTTGGCGCCTGCCATAATTACGGCATTCGCGGACGCTACGAAGGTTAAGTTGGGGACAATCACTTCATCCCCATGACCAATATCTAAAGCTTTTAAGGCGCAATACAGGGCAGCGGTACCATTGCAAACCGCGATCGCGTGTTTTGCCCCGGTTAATTCTTTAATCCCTTCTTCAAACTTCGCTGTAACTTTATTTTCGGTTAAGTACGTTGATTCGATAACCCGTTTAACTTCGAGCCATTCACTATCATCGATCCACGGTTGAATTTGAGGAATCATCGCTTATCTTTTTCCCAAATAATCGAGTTGACAAAGAGACTGGTTTTAGCCTTTTTCCGACGAGAACGGATTAAACTTATCTAGCCAATCAGTAGAAGTCTAGTTTGGCGCCAGTCTACCTTATTGGTTAATTGCAGCCAGGGTGTGAAGATCAGGATCTTCTGGATCAAAGGGAACATCGGCTCTTCCGTACCTGTTATGCTAAATTGCATCAGAATACGCCCAAACCCTTCCGCCGTTATGCCCTGGTCAAGAAAGCCGAAGCGGTGGCTAGAGCCTATCGTGATCAACCGTTAACACTCCAACAACTCGGCGACGAATTAGGAACTAGCAGTACCGCCTTATTTTATGGCTTTCAAGAAATGTTTGGCATGAGTCCAATGGCGTATATCAAGATTCAACGACTCAATGGGGTAAGTCGCGCTTTAAAAAAGGCTGACCCGAAGACAGAAACGGTGATGGGTGTGGCTCTAAAATGGGGATTTTGGAGTGCCGGACATTTTTCCAGAGACTATAAAAAAATGTTTGGTGAGTCACCATCACAAACGCTGGGAAGGTTCTTTTAAGACAAATGGTACTGACTGGTATGCTGGTGGGCAATGCCCACCCTACGGTATATCATAAGTTTTGTAAATAGACATCAAACCCTTACAAAGGACGAATGACGAATGACGAATGACTTAGCTTAAAAACCGACTTTTGGCGCAAGACGCATTACGGATTTATCCGTGATACAGGACATTTTTATTATCAGGAGATAACCGGTGATTTTATGGCTGTCGTGAAAATCACTGGACAGTATCAGGAACTTTATGACCAAGCAGGGTTAATGATCCGCGAAAATGAGCAGACGTGGTTAAAGTGTGGAATTGAGTTTGTTGACGGTGTACAATATGCCAGCACGGTGGTCACACGAGAGTATTCGGATTGGTCTGTGGTGGGTATTCCGGAAAATCCTAAGTCCTTATGGTTAGAACTACAATGTAGTCGAGGTGCAGTAGAAGTAAAATATTCCCTTGACGGCGAACACTTTACAATGATGAGATTGGCTTATTTGACCGAAGCCGAAACAGTGCAAGTGGGTTTAATGTGTGCGTCACCGGAACGGGAAGGGTTTCAAGTTGTCTTTGAGGGATTTCAAATCAAGACTCTTTCAGCATAGCGGTTCAAACTAATCTAGTCGTTTTGGAGGACTAATTTATGTTGAATTTAGATAGAATTACGTTTAATCCACGTATCATGGCAGGAGTTGCATGTATTCGGGGAATGCGAGTTCCGGTTTCATTAGTTTTAAATTTAGTGGCAAATGGTAAAACAGTGGAGGAAATTATCGAAGATTATCCCTATTTGGAACCTGAAGATATTCAACAGTCATTGCTGTATGCTGCATGGCTGGCACGAGAGCAGGTTTTCCCTATCGTGGGTGAGAAAGTCGGATGAGATTTTTAGCGGATATGGGTATCTCGCCACGTACTGTTAATTGGTTAAAAGCTGCTGGTTATGATGCCATACATTTAGTTGAAGAGGGTTTGGAACGATTAGCCGATGATGAAATTCTTGTAAAAGCTCGTGAGGAACGGCAAAGGCTAATAGGTTTAGAAGACTTAAACCTTCTGAGAAAAGTATCCAGGCAAAAACGGCAGTCATCACGGGTTCAAGTAACAGAACCACGGTGACAAATGCGGAAGAGAAATACTTGAGACTATAGACAATTAACCCATGTCCTAACCCTTCACAGATAGCCGCCAAACCGAACACCGCTAGCCACCCTTGCCAAGATATTGGAAATACTTGGTCTTCCACCATCAGCACAACGGGTATCATAAACAACGTACCCAACAAGCAGCGCCACAGGAGGATATTTTGAACCGCTAATCGACTGCGAAGTTGCTCCAGGATTAAAAAACTGGCAGCATAGAACATGGCAGATAATAACGCCGCTGCATCACCAATAAACGCGGTTTCACTGAACAAGCTATTATCTGATAGAAAGAAATCCTCTAATCCTAATCCAATGGCTCCAGCCAGAGCAATTCCTAGCCCAAACACAAATCGGCGGTCAAAACGCTGACTGAAGAACAACCATCCTCCTAACGCGGTGAATAGGGGAGGCATATTAGACAAAACCGTCGCATTTGCTGCATTGGTTTGAGTCAGTGACCACGTCCACAAAAATCGACCCATGACATGAACAATAGCGACACCGAACAGAAGCATGATTTCACTTATCTGATAGCGTGAATTGGTTTCAGACGGCTCATCCAACTCCTTATTTTGGAGTTGCTTAAAGCCATTCCACAACCCAAAGATAATTGTTGCTATCCAGAGGCGATTGAATACCGTGGCATTGGCGCTAATTTCCTGAACCGATATTTTGATAAAGATGGCGGTTAGCGACAAAGCAATTAAGGCGACTGATAATAAGATTAATGCCGTCCATTTTGGCGGTGAGTCTATTTTTGATTGGGTTGATTCGAGGTTATTTGTCGTCATTAGCGCTACGCATTTACCCGTTCATGATAATTGGGGTTTGCTGAATAAGCCCCCTTTTGCCAAGGCGATTGAAATCACGGCTACACAAACAAAGTCCGCCTACGCGGACTGGGTGATCAAGACTGATGTCATTTGCCAATTGTCTTGCCAAAAAATAACAAAGGACAACGGACAAATGACTAATGACCAATGACTACTTTTTCAACCAGCTAAACATTGCCCGTAAATCTTTACCCACTTCCTCTACCGGATGTTCAGCTTCCTGACGGCGCATGGCGGTGAATCCAGGTTTACCTGACTGATTTTCTAACACAAACTCACGGGCAAATTGACCGGATTGAATTTCTTGCAGGATTTTCCGCATCTCGGCGCGGGTTTGGTCATTAACGATGCGAGGTCCACGGGTATAATCGCCATATTCAGCAGTATTAGAGATACTATCGCGCATATTGGCTAGTCCGCCTTCCACAATCAAATCCACAATTAATTTAACTTCGTGGAGACATTCAAAATACGCCAACTCTGGCTGATAACCTGCTGCGACTAAGGTTTCAAATCCGGCTTTAATTAAGGCACTCAAACCCCCACATAACACGGCTTGTTCACCAAATAAATCGGTTTCCGTTTCTTCCCGGAAGCTGGTTTCTAGTACACCCGCACGAGTTCCACCAATTCCTTTAGCATAAGCCATAGCGCGATCGCGAGCTTGACCTGTGGCATCCTGATACACGGCAAATAGGCAAGGGACACCTTCTCCCTGTTCATAAGTCCGTCGCACTAAATGCCCTGGTCCTTTGGGTGCCACCATGATTACATCTACATCAGGTGGGGGAACGACTTGACCAAAGTGAATATTAAACCCATGGGCGAAAGCCAGGACATTCCCTTTTTTCAAGTTTGGTGCAATTTCTGCGGTGTATACGGTTTTCTGCACCTCATCCGGTAACAAAATCATAATCACATCCGCTGCTTTCGCCGCGTCAGCAACGGAATGAACCTTTAATCCGGCTGACTCCGCTTTCGCCACCGACTTACTGCCCGGATACAGACCCACAATCACCTTAATGCCACTTTCTTTGAGATTCAGGGCGTGGGCGTGACCTTGAGACCCATAGCCGATAATTGCAATTGTTTTATCAGTGAGTAGGTCTAAGTTAGCATCTGCATCGTAATACATCCGGGTCATAGAAGTATCTCCCTTGCTACAAGCATTTTCGTTTGACTGCGGACTATTGATTTTACATCAAAACCCTTGCCTATTGTTAGGGATTTTGTCTGGGTTAGGGCAGATACGGTCGCACTTGCTTCTTGGAGTTACCTTTAGGTTTAAATAACTCAGTTATGTTCACGCACTAATAAAATGGGCGTTCTCTGAGACTCTTGTAATAATTCATCTAAACAATTTCTGGCAATGATTCGTTTTAAAAATAACCTTGCAGACGCTATAGATAAATCCGTTTTTAACCAAATTCTTACCGCGCTGACAAATTTTCTTTTTTTGAGGGCAGCAAATCCCCAATGGATTTTTATCGACGACTTAATTTCTGATAGTTCTGGTAAAGTATGACGATATTTTGGGCTAATACACGAATAAATATTTTCTTTAATAATTAGATTAATTTCCAGGCGTTTATCAAAAGTAAACTTGCGATGAAATGAACCTTGCCAAATAGTCCGGTAAGCCAGACATTTATTGATCAAAACAGCATCGCCAAACTGGGCAATTTTAATCCAGGAATCAATATCATCATAATTCGTATCGAATCGAGTATCCCATCCTCCTGACTTAAGGAAAGCTGAACGGGAAAAGGCTACTTGTACAGGCGTGCCAAATGGCAAGAGTTCCAACAGCATGGCGTAATGAATCTCGGCTTGGGGAACATATACAAGTGTTCCCTTGCCAACGTGCCGACTTCTGCTGATTTCTTTCTCATTCTCATTGATCTGAATGGCTCGACAGGAGCAAATCACAGCATCTGGACGCCCTGCGATCGCCTTAACCATTTCTTCAATACAATTCGGGGCAAGGTAGTCGTCATCATCCACCAGTTTTACCCATTCTCCTGTCGCCAATGCTACACCCTGATTGACCGTTCCTGAGTGACCCAAATTCGTCGAATTTCGATGATAAATTAAACGGGTGTCACCCATGTCCAAGAGTTCTTTCCGTCGCCCCTGGACATACATATCCGTACCATCAGACGATCCATCATCCACCACAATTACTTCGCACGGTATAGTTTGAGCTAACGCACTATCAATTGCTCGCTTGAGCAAGGTGAGGCGATTATGAGTCGTGATGACGATGCTAAATTTCATACCCTTCTCCACCAAAATTATTTTGCCTCGCTCCCTCAATTAATAAGAGAATTCAAGCAATGTCTACAGCGGTTTTAAAATCGGTATCGTCCAAATTTTGGGTTGACTGGTTCTCGGTTTGGCTAAAATTTGGACAATCAGATCAGCCGTAGATATTCATAATTTTACGCTATCAAACCCCAGGGGAGATGGGATGATAGGGGAGGCACGTCTGTATGTAGGGGCGGGTTTTTACCCTGATATCCCTAAATGCGTTTTCGACAAATGATCAATGACGTAGCTTGCTTCTTTTCGGGAGCGAGTAGGACAAATAACCAATGACCATTAAAAGACTGTGGAAGTCCAGCTTCCGTGCAATCCGTAGGGAATATGGTGTTTGAGATGAAGCCGTGCGATCGCACCGTGGCTCAAATCTCGACCATCTAAAATCACCACATCAGAGCGATGGTGACTGGAATCATACACCAACGTCAACACCCAACCCTCATCTTCTCGCTTCGCGTCAGGATGGGGGACAAAAATCGGTTCGCTGACGAAGCCTTGGGGGGCTGCACTCCAAACTTGTTCCTCTCCTGTTGTAACATCAAACTTAGCGATCGCTTGCAGTGGAGCATTTCCTGTGGGATTATGAGCCACTCCCATATACACATAACGGTAAGGGCGTCCCACATGATTAGGATGGACACAGGGAAACTCACAGCAACGCTCCGATAATCGCTGCTGTTGTACCGTAGCATCGGCTAAATTCAGCGTAAACCGAAACAGTTGTCCTGGAGGGAGGGTAAAACCGGGGACAGTGTGAGAGTAACTACGCCGCAATTTCCCGTCTGGTGCTTGTTCATGAATCGTGATTTTGGAATTAAGAAGACCCAGTTTAATTGTAAAACTCACCAAACAGGGGACACCGCCATCTTGATCACAGCTTAGGTCAATCCGAGAGTGTGTTTTACTGAAATGCCCCTTTGCCCAAATACCATCAGGATCGTCTTTCCCTAGAGTTTCTAATGTTTTTGGGTCTAACTGATAATGTTCAGCCGCGTCCCACATGGCTAACAGTTTACCCCCCCAGTAAACCACATGAGTGTTAGCAATATTTTTGAGTTTAATATCAAAAATATTTGCCCACAAACCCCCAGGCTTTTGCGTTCCAAAAACGCCGCGATAAAGAATTTTTACCGCTTTTTTCTCTTTGAGGTAGCCTTCAGTACGGACAAAGCGATTGCGGAAATGGACACGACCTTGGTCAAAGGCGATCGCACATACCATACCATCCCCATCAAAGGGGTGATGCAGTCGCTGACCATTGATATCGAATAAACCTGGACCGTTGCGAAATAATGTGCCCTTCAGCTCTGGCGGAACTTCCCCTTCAATATTCTCAATCCAGTAATCATATTCATTCGGCTGGGATTCATACCACCCTTTCCATCCCTCGCGATCAAAAGATAGTTCGGATTCTTTTTCTGTTGTGATCATTATCTTCTATATTAAATAAACGAATTCAAAAAATCTGCCTGCCTTAAAAGACTGTTGGCGTCCAGCTTCCGTGCAATCCGTAAGGAATATGGTGTTTGAGATGAAGCCGTGCGATCGCGCCGTGGCTCAAATCTCGACTATCCAAAATCACCACATCAGAGCGATGGTGACTGGAATCATACACCAACGTCAACACCCAACCCTCATCTTCTCGCTTCGCCTCAGGATGGGGAACAAAAATGGGTTCGCTGACAAAGCCTTGGGGGGCTGCACTCCAAACTTGTTCCTCTCCTGTGGTTAAATCTAATTTAGCAATGGCTTGAAGTGGAGCATTTCCGGTGGGATTATGAGTCACTCCCATGTATACATAACGGTAAGGGCGTCCAACATGGTTGGGATGAACATAGGGAAACTCACAGGAACGCGCGAATAGTTGCTGTCGTTGTACCGTAGAATCCGCTAAATTCAGCGTAAACCGAAACAGTTGTCCGGGTGGAAGCGCATCAAAATCTACGTTCCGGTAATCTATCTCTGAGTCCACTTGAGTTAATGATTCATAGCAAATTGAATCCACACAAATTTGCTCCCCTTGCTCAAACGCATTGGCATGGTGAAAGATAAACCCAGCGTCAGCTTCCAGAACTTGCATTGGTTTATTACCATAACGGGGAATCACTAAAATCCGCGTCGGTGCGTTGGCTTTAAAGTCTACACATTGACCCGCCCCTTTTAGTCCCAACAGGAAAGGAACGGGATTATAGGTGACAGGATTTTGGAAAAAGATGCAGTAATTGGGTGTAATTGCAAAGTCATGGATAAAAGCAAAACCCGGAACCGTATGACATTGACTCCGTTTCAATTTCCCGGCTGCATCCAATTCATAAATGGTGATTTTAGTAGAAAAACCCGGTTTAATCGCAAAATTCACCAAACAAGGCGCACCCCCATCTTGGTTACAGCTTGGGTCAATCCAAGGATGGGCGCCAAATGCCTCTCCGGGTGCCAAAATACCCTCTAGAGTTTCTTTGCCAATGGTGTCTAACGTTTTGGGATCTAACCGATAGGGTTCCGCTTGTTCCCAAAGAGCTAAGAGTTTACCCCCCCAATAAATCACATTCGTGTTAGCAATATTTTTGATTTCAATATCAAAGGCATTCGCCAGCCACCCTCCGGGCTTTTGCGTACCAAAAACACCGCGATACAGCATTTTTCCGGCTTCTTGTTCTTTGAGAAAGCCTTCAGTCCGGACAAAGCGATTGCGGAAATAAGCACGACCCTGATCAAAGGCGATCGCACAGATCATACCATCCCCATCAAAGGGGTGATGCAGAGGTTGACCATGGACATCGAGTAAACCTGGACCATTGCGAAACAACGTGCCATTCAGCGCTGGTGGAATTTCCCCTTCAATGTCCTCAATCCAGTAATCATATTCATTCGGTTGAGATTGATACCCCTGTTTCCATGCTTCCTGATCATAAGAACGGGCAGATTTTGAGTCTAAGAATTGTTCTGTTGCAATCATCTTGTATTCCCTCTTTATTTAATCGTGTTTGTAGTAAGCGCTTTAGCGCTATTGATCGAGAGGACTAAAGTCCTCACTACCAACCCGGTTTGTAGTAGGCGCTTTAGCGCTATTGATCAAGAGGACTAAAGTCCTCACTACCAACCCGGTTTGTAGTAGGCGCTTTAGCGCCATTGATAAGAGGACTAAAGTCCTCACTACCAACCCGGTTTGTAGTAGGCGCTTTAGCGCCATTGATAAGAGGACTAAAGTCCTCACTACCAACCCGGTTTGTAGTAGGCGCTTTAGCGCCTTTGACAAGAGGACTAAAGTCCTCACTACCAACCCGGATAAACTCGGGTACAACATCAGGGAGAAATGGCTGTTCGGAGAAAGAACCCGACGTATGATGTTCAAATATTTCTGCTGGCGGTAATGATTTAGACTCTGTTTCGCCTTTAATTTCAGTTTGCGGATCAGAAGCTGGTAACCAACCCAAGAAGGGCAAGGGTAATAAGCTAGAGAGGTTGGTAATCGTCAGTAATAACCACAGGCGATCAAAGTTATGTTCTGTCACCCCTAGCCAGTGGGTTAATAACGCCCCCAATTCATGAGATAACAATCCGGATAAATTCCATATCGACATCAGCAGGGCAAATAAAGTCGCTTCTACTCCCGATGGGCAGAGTCTGGCTGAAAGCACAAGTACGGGCATAAATGTAATCTGTCCAATCACCGTCAGAATCAAACTGTCGCCTAAACTAAACCAGTGATCATCAATACCTAATGCCCGATTCGCATGGGTGACGAGGATGAGAGTCGTCATCCCCAAAACAGCCGACAGGACAGTTGTCCATCCCATAATCGTGCGGAAAGGGATACCCTTTAAAAACCGTTGAAATACCCAAACCCCCACCAGAGACGCCAAACTGGTGACTAAACGCACTCGCCCTAAAAATTCCGGCTCAAATCCGAGTTCATTGGTGGAGAAGAAGAAAAAGGCTGAATCTGCGGTGGGTGAGGCTTGCCAGATAAAGATAAAGGCTGTGGGTAGCCAGATGGCTTTTTGAGTCACCGCATGACGCAGTTGCTTAATTTGGTTGGTGACAGTGGCGGTGTTTATCCCCGAACTAACGGATTCTTCGGCAATTAACCACGCCACGCCGGAAACGAGTAGGGGAAAGGTGGCGGTAATGCCAAAAACGGTTTGGGTGTTAAACGCCTCCAGCAGCCAACCACTCAGATATGCCGTAATCACTCCCCCGACAGCAGAGGTTCCCCACGTTAGGGATTGTAGGGAACCAGAGTTGCTTAATGATTCCCGCCTTGCCCGTTCCACCACCAGGGAGTCTACGATGACATCACTAATCGCTACAGAAAGGGAACTGAGGAGAATGGCAAGGGTTGCTGCCCAAGCTGTATGGACTACCGTTGCCAAACTTAACCACGCGGCTGTTCCCATCAATCCAGACAAGACGAGATAGGGGCGGCGACGATAGCCAAATAAGGGGAGTCCGTCGGAAAGAAAGCCAAATAGGGGTTTAATTACCCAAGGTAAGGTAGCAATCCCGATTAGGGCTGCGACTTGGGCGGGACTCAAACCGAGTTCGTCTTTGAGGAAGAAGCTAATCGCTAAACGGGCTAGCCCCAGGATACCCTGGACAAAGTAGACGATGAGGATGGCAATCAACTCCGGTGTGGGTTCATTGCCAAAAAAGACTTTATCTTTAACGGCTTGTTTAACGCGATCGAAGCCAGAGGCGGACACAATCATGAACTTTTTTTAAGATTTATCTCTTTTTCTATCTTACACGCCAAATTGGGTTTACCTCGTCTGTCTATAGGCGATCGCCTCAAGGGGCACGATAATATCCATTGGTGTCAACTTAAGCTCTTGCCAGAAAGCGATACCTGGAGATAGACCCCACCCTAACCCTCCCCTTTAAAAGGGGAGGGAACAAGGAACTCAAATGGCTCTGATTTTCCCCCTACCCCCATCGTTCCCCCCTTTTAGATCCCCCTCCCGTCCCCCTTTTTGATAGACAAGTAATTTAGATAATAGTAGAATATTTTCTGGATCAATAAAAACAAAACCCACAGACAATAGGAGACTATGTTAACGGAACTGCAAACCAAAAAATGGACAAGACTATTCCAAGTCTATGACGCCGATGGAAACGGCACAATCACGCAGGAAGACTTTGAACTCATCTTCCAAAATTTAGCAAAATTCCGTAATCTGGAAGCCAATACACCCCAGTACGATCAACTCCATACCAAGTATATGGAGGGTTGGGAGCTTGTTAAAAAAATGCAGACAAAGATAACGATGGTAAAGTCCAGCTTGAGGAGTGGCTAGAACACGCCGATCGACTCATCCATGACGAATCAATGTACCAAACAATTGTTGGCTTTGTCAACCAACTTTTCGACTTATTAGACTTAGATGGCAATGGTGTCATTACGATTAAGGAGTACAAAACAATTCTGTCGAGTTGGAATGTTTCTGAAGACTTAGCGCAGGAAACATTTCCTAAGTTAGATTCAAATGGTGACGGTCATATATCCAAAGAAGAATTCATGGAATTAGCTCGACAATTCCATGCGAGCGATGATCCACAGGCACCTGGAAACTGGTTCTTGGGTTCTTACTAAATTCGGCTCTGAATAACAAAAGGCTACTTTACAAAGTTTACGTGAAAGAGCAAAGTTGGATTCTCCCAGTTGTGCAAATTACCATCCATTTATGATAACACAAAAAACCTGTATTTTTTCCCTATTGCCTATTGCCTATTGCCTTTTTACTCCGTTGCTGTGTTAACGGCTTAAATGGAAACGCGATCGCTAACGAGGTTATCATAATTGACAAGAAAACTGGCGATCACTCCGAGTTTGTAGTAGGCGCTCTATTCGCCATGAGAGGACTAAAGTCCTCACTACTGACGGCTTGTCGAGTCGAGGATTCCATGTTGTCGCCTCAGCAAAACCTGAAAAACTGGAGGATGTTCTGTGCAAAGTTTCTCGTTTCCTACTTTTCTAAGAATATTCGGCTTAGTCTTGTCCGCAGCCGGACTGATAATTTCTATGAAAGGGCTTTTCCTACCCTGGTTTTCCGACTATAATAGAGTTGTAAATAGCGTTATAACTGGATTAGATCTTTGGGTACACGGCGACTGGCTAACTATTCTCAGCTATAGTCTGGCATGGATAGTTTTTCTAACGTACTGCTTTAAACCGAATTATGTTGGTTTATGTACAACGTTTTTCAGTCACGTTCTTCCTATATTCTACATTAGATTGCAATTCTTAGTAGTGTTTGGACACAGAGGGACTCCTGACAATATTTTTGAGTCTGGCGGCGGTGGTGTTGATTTCCCATTGACGCCAGAACCAGGATTATCGAGCACTTTTGTGGGTATGGGCTTAATTCTCATCGGTGTTTTTATTGGCATGAATAACCAGAATAAAAAATTTTATCTGACTACAATGATACCAATGGATTTTATCTATCTATTGAATCTACTGAATTAAAATACAGGTATTTTTCCCTATTGCCTATTGCCTTTTTACTCCGTTGCTGTGTAAACGACTCAAATGGAAACGCGATCGCTAATGAGGTTATCATGAGTGACAAGACAACTGGCGATCGCATAAACGAGTTGGACGTGGGCAATGGAGCAGGAATTTTACGAGCGCGGGCGCGAGAAGGCGCAACAAGGCGATTTAGAGGGAGCGATTCAGGAGTTTGAGCAAGCGTTGCGGATTAATCCAGAATTTGCCGATGCTTACTACAAACGGGGATTGGCTCGTTTTGATTTAGGGGATTGTCAAGGTGCGATCGCGGATTATTCCCAGGCGCTACAGGTGAATCCTGAACATCTAGATAGTTATTTGGGGCGCAGTTTGGCTCAATTGGCGCAGGGAGAGGCTCAGAGTTCCCTAGAAGATGCTCAACAGGTGATCCAGATTGATGGGAATCACGGGGCGGCGTATAAACTGCAAGGGACAGCCTACCGTCGGTTGGGGAAGACGAAAGAGGCGATCGCATCCTTTAAACAAGCGGCTAAACTGTATCTGGATCAGAAAGACAAAGACAATTGCCAGAGTTGCCTAGAGAGTATCAAGCAAATTCAGGCAGCGCAAATCCAGGCGGCGAGTGCGGCGGAAACGCAAAAGTATTTGACTCAAGTTATCAACAAGCTACAACGGGGAAAGCATCGGGAAGCCTTAGAGGATTGCCAGTGGCTGTTGCACGTTGCGCCCAATGATGCTAGAGCCTATTGCTATCGCGGCATTATTCGCAGCAAATTGGGGAATTTAAGAGGAGCGATGGAAGATTTAGGTCGAGCCATGCAGCTTGATCCTAATGATATCCAAGTGCGTCACTATCGGGGGCGGGTTCGCATTGAACTGGGGGACTATCGGGGTGCGATCGCGGATTTTACCCAGTTACTTGAGGTACAACCAGAAAATTCCCAATTTTACGTCTGCCGAGGTCAAGCTTACTCGAAACTGGGCGACTATCGCCAAGGGATTGAGGACTATTCGCGAGGATTAACGATTCAGCCCAATGATCCGCAAATCTATTATCATCGGGCGGCGGCGCGGGCTGATTTTCAAGATTACCAAGGCGCAGCAGACGATTATCAGCAAGCGGCGAACCTGTATTTTGAGAAACAGGATTGGCAGAAGTATAATCAGGCATTAAATCAGCAGAAGCAACAAATAGCAAAGGCTGAAGCTGAGATTAAAAAACGCTCGGCTCAATTGAATCGGAAAGACATTTTTATCAATCAAGAACGACAAATTCGATTCAATGCGCGGGTGGATCGGAACTTACAGGAACAACTCCTGCGAATGGTGGGGGGATACTGGGATGTGGCGGTGCGTTTGATTGAAATAGCTAAGAAGAAATATCCGGGTATGCCAGAGAATTGGTACTTGCAAAAAGTAATCGATGATTTAGAGCGCGATCGCTAATTTCAATATCTCCACGAAATCATTGTTAATTGATAAAAGATTCAGACTATTTTAGTCTGTACGTTCGCGCATTTGCCAGCCCCGATTTTGTTTTATATACTTTAGAAGTAGCGTTTCCGATCGCCTTATGTCTCAACGGTTAACGATTCACAAATTTAGTCCTCTTGCAGATGTACAGATCGACCTGAAAGATTTACTTATTTTCATTGGTTCGCAAGCAAGTGGCAAAAGCACTGTTAGTAAAGCTATTTTCTTTTTTAAGTCTTTAAGAGATGATTTAACCAGTTATTTATACCAATGTTACAATCAGCATCGATTTGAAGAACAGATAACAATTTTTGCTAAACGGGCAAAGCAGAAATTTATCAAAATTTATGGATCTGTATTGCAATTTCCGGAGATGGAGCTAACGTATCACTATGGAAATGGCATGGAAGTTATTATTCGTAATCATCCAGATAATCGGTTCACAGATATTATCTTTGATTATCAGTTTAAACAAAAGTTTCGTGAGCTAGTCGCTCAATTACGTCAGTTAGATGATGAGTTACAGCAGAAATCCCTAAAATTTTCTTCTTCCCGAGAAATCAGTGCGATTAAGGCTCAAGAAGCCGCTTTATTTGAAACTATCACAGATGAAGTTAATCAGCTCTTTAATGATGAACGAGATCTATTATTCTTGCCCGCTGGTCGCAGTCTGATAACTACATTATCTCAGCAGCGTTACAACATTGACATGGGAGATGAATTTACCTCCAGCGAGCTAGAGTCAGAAGCAGATAGCTTAATAAAGCTAGACTATCTGATGCAGAATTTTATCAACCGAATTGACAATGCTAAATCCTTGTTTAATCAAATCTCTCTAGATTCTTTCATTAAAAACAAACTTGATCAATCTAGAAAGCCTGATACTGAGCAAATAATCCGACTCGCTCAAAACCTAGTGAACTCAATTTTGAAAGGATATTACCGATATCAAAATGGTACAGAGTGGATTGACTTTGGTAATAATCAAAGCACGTTAATTAATTTTGCTTCTTCAGGACAACAGGAAGTCGTCTGGATTGTCTTACTAATTTTGCTTTTAATTATTGAGCAACGCCAAGTTTTTCTAGTAGTTGAAGAACCTGAAGCTCATCTTTTTCCAGTCGCGCAAAAGCAAATCATTGATTTAATTGCGCTGCTTGCCAATCAAAACGAAAATCAAGTGATAGTAACAACTCACAGTCCCTATATTCTCTCATCCTTTAATAATCTGCTCTATGCCCATAACTTAGGAACAGACAAATCAGAAAAAGTCGAGCAAGTCGTTGATCGTCATTTATGGCTTGATCCACATCGATTAGATGCTTACATTTTGGAAGAAGGCACGGCTCGTTCTATTATTGATTCAGATATGGGACTGATTGAGTCAGCCGAAATTGATAAGGCTTCTGATATAATCATTGATACATTTAATCAATTATTTGAACTTGAAGATTAAGCATGATATGCAGTTGCAAGGAGTTTCAGAGAAAGTATCCCGATTGCACAGTTTGCTCTCAGGGCAAGAAAATTACGGCTCAAGAAAATAAGCGAAAATATATTCTTAATAACCCATCTGGAAAACAAGTGTGCAAAGTTAAAATTGATGATTGTGTGATTAAGAGTCAAGAACAGCGTAAATGTGATTATTTGTATTTTAAATCTAAAATTACGGGTAAGGTGTTTGCTAGAGTTGTACTGAGTAGAGTTCCTAGTCCTAAGATTATTGAGGTTAATCCTGGAGTAATAAAGCTGAGAAAGTTGCTCAAAAAATATAGTGGTAATTTTGCCTATAGTTCTAGACAGTATGAAAATGATACAATTTGAAAAATTGTCTATCACTGAAAATAAGCGTTGGTAGTCAGCGCTAAACGCTGATGGCGAAGACAGCGCAACTACGAACCAACGTTCTATACCTGCTATTCAACTGAAAACGACTATAACTGAGGTATCACCCCGTATCCAGAAAAGTGGCATAATGCGGTAAGGGTTATGCTGCCATAGTCAGTTGGACAAATTGAGGCATCTTCGGGTTTGAGTAATCTCTCCATTGCTGTCCAGCGGCTTCCGAGAAGCTTAGAGATTTATGCCTATGATTTTTCGCATCCCTCGAAAGGTTAGTCTGGCGTTACCCGATTTGGCAAATCTGCGAGTCGTGGGCGTTTCAACCATTGCCGTTATTATTACCCTTCTGGGCGTGCGACACTTGGGTGGACTAGAAACGCTAGAACTGGCGGCGTATGATCAGTTTGTCCGCTTGCGACCTCTGGAAACGGAACCTGATCCTCGGATCTTGGTTGTCGCGATTACAGAACAAGACCTGGAAAATCAAAACCAGTGGCCCATCTCAGATCAGGTTTTAGCACAAGTATTACGCCAACTGCAAGCCGCAGAACCCGCCGTTATTGGTCTAGATTTGTATCGCAATCTTCCTGTGGAACCGGGTGATCAGCAGTTAGTGGAACAACTCCAACAACCGAATTTAATTGCCATTCAGAATATTGATATCCGCGCCGGAACCCCACCGCCACCAGATGTATCACCGGAACGCATTGGTTTTAATGATATACCCCTTGACCCAGATGATGTGGTTCGTCGCAATTTGTATTTGGCGGAGAATGAAAGCGGCGTGCTTTTCTCATTTTCCCTGCTTCTGGCACTCGCTTATCTGGAAACCCGTGGGATTGAACTAGAAGCCAGTCCCGATAATCCAGATATTCCCCAGCTTGGTGAGGCTGTGTTGTCACCCATAACAGAAAATGCGGGGGGATATCAAAAGGGAGATGTTGGCGGGTTCCAAATCTTACTCAATTATCGTTTCCCTTACCAAGTTGGGCGACAAGTATCCTTAACTGATGTCTTAGCCGGAAAGGTTGATCCGAGTTGGGTGGAGGACAAGATTGTGATTATTGGTTCCACTGCACCCAGTCTCAAAGACTTATTCGCTACACCCTTTAGTCCCGCCCTGGAAAAAAATGCGAAAATACCTGGAGTTTTAATGCAGGCTCAAATGGTTAGCCAATTCCTGGATGCGGCGACGGGTAAGCGTCCTTTATTCTGGTTTTGGTCAGAAAAGGCGGAAATTCTGTGGATTGTTGGTTGGATTGCGATCGGGGGGATATTGGGGCGAGTGACGTATCATCCCCTGGCGTTAATTATTGGAGTAACGGGTAGTTTGGGGGTGTTATCGAGTGTTTGTTTTTACCTATTGACCCAAGGTGGCTGGGTTCCGTTTGCAGCGCCAGCATTCGGATTTGGGTTAACGGTAGCGATTTTTGTCACTCATCGTTCTTATGAAGCCCATCAACAGCAGCAGATTGTGATGAAACTGTTGGGACAGAATACCTCTCCTGAAGTCGCTCAAGCCCTTTGGCAAGGTCGCGATCGCTTGCTAAAATCTGGGAAGTTACCGGGGATTCGCCTCACCGCTACGATGTTCTTTGCCGATATTAAAGATTTCAGCACCATATCGGAAAAGATGACCCCAGAGGCGTTGTTAGAGTGGTTAAATGAAATTCTGGGAGTGGTGACTCGTGAAGTCCTCCAGGGTCAGGGGATTGTGAATAAGTTTACCGGTGATGGGGTGATGGTGGCGTTTGGTGTACCCATGTCTCGTCTGCACAGAACTGAAGTTGCTGAAGATGCCAAAGCCGCTGTAGACTGTGCGTTAGCAATTAGCGATCGCCTGGAGTCGATGAACCGAGATTGGCGACGCCGAGGTTTACCGGTGATTCAAATGCGGATTGGTATTTTTACCGGTCCTGTTGTGGTGGGTAGTTTAGGGGGCAAAGACCGCTTAGAATATGGCGTAATTGGCGATAGTGTTAATATTGCGTCCCGGCTAGAGAGTTGTGAGAAACAGCGTCAACCAACTCCCTGTCGGATTCTCATTGGTCAACAAACGCTAGATCAACTGCAAGGGGAGTTTGAAGTTGAATCCTGGGGACCTCTAGCCTTGAAGGGGAAACAGCAAACAGTTAATGTCTATCGCGTTTTGGCACGAACCCCTATCTTAGAGTAGAACGGTACTGAAATAAACATTTTGGCATCGCCGAAACCCTTAATATACCGTAGGGTGGGCACTGCCCACCAGCCTTACAGCGCTTTGCGCTCTCCATAAAGTACAGTAGATAAAAGTCCCCCTTTTTAAGGGGGATTTAGGGGGATCGACAATGTACCGCATAGGAGAGCAAACTGCTGTAAGTTAGAGAGTGCAGAGTATACAAGTTAACGTATCTCTCTTTTCTCAGATGGGTAAAACCTTAGAGACAACTACAAATCATAAGATTTTAAATAGACGACTGGCTGACTTGATTGTGCGAGAAGTCTCCCGCCATAATCTACGATTTGGCGGCGAGATGAATCGCGCCTTGAGACAAAACTTGTTTTTATCTAATTCGGCAAGAAGACCCTCACTTGAGCGTGATGGGATGAATTGCCAGAGATGCTATAATCAAAATGGTTTGAATCCCCTCGGTGGGCGGTAGTGAAGGGCTTTTTAAGCGGCACGATGGCACCGGAAAGTC
>NZ_JAVKBY010000240.1:0-5611 GCF_040222985.1 Coleofasciculus sp. F4-SAH-05 | reverse complement strand
AAGGCAGATTCTCACGCGTTACTCACCCGTCCGCCACTCAACCCGAAGGTTGCGTTCGACTTGCATGTGTTAAGCAGACCGCCAGCGTTCATCCTGAGCCAGGATCAAACTCTCCATGTTAGAGTGTTTTTTTCTAGGCTCCGAAATGTCCCCTATTTATAGGAGACATTTCCAAGTTATCCTTATTAGTTGAGAGAGTCTCAGTTTCCTGATTCCCCTCGAATTTTTTTGACAAGGAGTTTTGTATGCTTGGCTTTCAAACTATTGATTTGTCTTGGTTCGGACGCTTGGATGTGGAGTGAACTCCGTTTCAAGCGCATTTACCAATGTAGTGCCTCTTTCTGGAGTTGTCAACCTTTTGCGGGATTTTTTTTTGAGGGAAGGCTGAAATTCCCTCGAATTAAGGGATTTAGCCGACTAATTTTTTTTTGCTCTACTCCTTTACTCAGAGAGTACCTTCCAGCAAACCACTCAGGCACTATGTCGATCGCACTATCCTGTTACACTCAAGTAACCAATCACCTGCCTACCCTCAGACAAACACACTCAACTCCCCCGCGCTCGCTTAACGCACGAACCAGGTATCCAGCCACGACAATCGAGCAAGATGCCAAAATGTAGTGATAGATTTTGACAAAAATGTGGAGGTTGTGTGAATTTTCAGTCTGTAATTGCTACGTTACACCAGTTCTGGAGCGATCGCGGTTGCCTGATTGCTCAACCCTATGACATCGAAAAAGGTGCAGGAACCAAGAACCCACACACGTTTCTCAGATCCATTGGCGATGAACCTTGGTCAGTAGCGTATGTAGAACCTTGCCGACGACCAACCGATGGACGCTACGGGGAAAATCCAAATCGCTTCCAACACTACTATCAGTATCAAGTCCTGATTAAACCCTCACCCAACACGATTCAAGAAATTTATCTGGATTCCCTCCGGGCTTTGGGCATTCATCCTGAAGATCATGATATTCGCTTTGTCGAGGATAACTGGGAAGATGCCACTGTCGGAGCCTGGGGAACCGGTTGGGAAGTTTGGCTCGATGGAATGGAAATTACCCAATTTACCTACTTCCAGCAGTGCGGTGGCGTAGACTGTCGCCCAGTTTCCATCGAAATTACCTATGGGTTAGAACGAATCTCCATGTATCTACAAAGAGTCGATGCGATGACCAAAATTCAGTGGAATGACCACCTTAACTACGGCGATGTTCACCTCCAAGGTGAAATAGAGCAATGTACCTATAATTTTGAAGCCTCTAACCCCGACTTATTATTGACACTGTTTGGTTTGTACGAACAAGAAGCCAAGCAACTCATTGACAAAAGCCTCGTCTTACCCAGTCTTGACTATGTTCTCAAATGTTCTCATACATTCAATTTGCTGGATGCCAGAGGGGTAATTTCGGTGACGGAACGGACACGCTATATTGGCAGAATTCGCAACTTAGCAAGGCGAGTGGCACAACTTTACTTACAGCAACGAGAAGGATTGGGATTTCCGCTCAAGTCATCACCCCCCTCTCAAAAGCTATCGGTTTAGGGTTGGCGACTGAATACCTTCGTTGTGCTTGTTGTTTCTTTCATACCGTTTTGGTTTGGAAACCCGGTTTAGCTATCCGATGAATCTTGCCAGTGGTTCCCTACTGAGTGTGGCTTATATTCTTGCCCTATTGTCTACAGCCCTTGTTGGCTTGCCTACTCGTACTGTTATCTGGCAAGAGTATAGTCTTTTAATCCTGAGTGTAATCGGCATCGGCATAATTTGTGCGATCGCGCTTCCTCGAATTTGGCGCACTGGACCTAGACCTAGATTATGGCTGATGGCTAGCCTAGTTGCGGTTATTGCCCTTCTATATGTGCAACTGCGCTTACCTCAACCTGCATCCAATGACATTAGTCAATTTGTTGCGTCTAGACAAGGTACGATGCAAGGGCAGGTTGTGACCATTCAAGGTGAAGTGGAAACCGTTCCGCGACTCACCCGATCACAGAAGGGACAATTTTGGTTAGAAGCTACCCAACTCACTGAACTGGAAAGTAATGAAAATCGCGGCACAACGACGCGAGGTGTCACCGGGAAGTTATATGTAACGGTTCCTTTATTGCAATCCACGGGTATTTTCCCGGGTCAAACTATTTCCGTTACGGGAGTTTTATACAAACCCAAACCTGCCGCTAATCCTGACGGCTTTGATTTTGCCACCTATTTAGCCAAGGAAGGCGCGTTTGCTGGCTTAAGTGGGCGACAAGTCAGTTTTCCCGATGAAAATCAAGAACCAAGCTGGGGATGGTGGATGTTACGCCAACGTATTATCCATGCCCAAGTTCGTCAGCTAGGGAGTCCAACGGGTTCCCTTTTGAGTTCTATTGTGTTGGGACGCAAAGCCGTCGATTTACCTTATGATATTCGCGACCTATTTATTCAAACTGGATTCGCTCATGTCTTGGCAGCGTCTGGGTTTCATGTATCATTAATTTTGGGTTCGGTATTAGCGTTAACGAAACGGTTGGGAACAAAAACGCAATTCGGGATTGGACTAACGGCGTTACTGATTTATGTTGGCTTAACGGGTTTACAACCATCAGTTCTGCGAGCTGCGATTATGGGAGTAGGCGCATTAGTGGCGCTGCTGACTCATCGACAAGTTAAACCCTTGGGTTCTCTATTACTCGCCGCAACGATTTTATTGATTATCAATCCGTTGTGGATTTGGGATTTAGGCTTTCAGTTAAGCTTTTTAGCCACTTTGGGATTGCTAGTAACCGTACCTCCCTTAGTTAAGCACCTCGACTGGTTACCTTCAGTTATTGCCGCTTTGATCGCCGTTCCCTTAGCCGCACTGTTGTGGACATTACCCTTACAACTGTATGTTTTCGGCATGATTGCCCCCTACAGTGTGGTTGCCAATATTATCGGCACACCCTTGATTAGTTTAATTAGCTTGGGGGGTTTTCTGAGTGCTTTGGTTGCGTTAATTTCACCCCCAGCAGGTAGTGCGATCGCGGGATTGTTGTACTATCCTCTTCAAGGCTTGCTGGAACTGGTGCGATTTTTTAATACTTTACCCGGTAGTTCAGTCGCCCTCGGCACGATTTCCCTGACGCAGTTATTTCTACTGTATGGGTTAATTGTTATCACTTGTATGAGTTCTCGCGTACAGTTACGAGGAGTATTCTCAGGTGTAATTGCTTTAATGATCGTTGTTTTACCCATTTGGCAATCGAGGCTGGAACAGTTTCAAGTTACTCTCTTAGCGGCTGATCAAGAACAGGTTTTGGTGATTCAGGATCAGGGTCAAGTGACGCTTGTCAATAGCGGGGAAACTGATACCGCCACCTTTACCATCCTGCCTTTTTTGCAAAAGCAAGGGGTTAATCAGGTGGATTGGGCAGTTGCTGTTGATTCACAACCTCGTTTTCGGAGTGGTTGGGTGCCAATATTGGAAAGTTTGCCCGTTAAGCGGTTTTATGACTTAGCTCATTCAGAACCGTTACCCACTGATACACAGGCGATCGCAGAAGCTGTTCAATCCCAAAATGGAATTTATGAAGTCGTGTCAACGGAACAACGTTTAGCAGTTGGTGCTACGGGTTCTGGAGAAAAAACGACGCTCGAATTAATCAAGGCTCAACCCCCTATCGTACAGCTTCAAATTAAGGATCAAACCTGGTTACTCTTGGGAGATATGTCACCCGATGAGCAAAACCAATTCGCCCAAAGGGGTAATCTCCCTCAAATTCAAGTGCTATGGTGGTCTGGTGAACCTCTCACGCCTCAATTGGTAGACGTACTCCAACCTGACGTTGCGATCGCATCGGCGGAAGTCATCGAACCCCAAGCCGCCAAACTCCTACAAAATGCTCAGATTGAATTGTACTGGACTGGGCGTGATGGGGCGATTCAGTGGACACCTGAACAGGGCTTTGAAACTACCTTGGAGGCTAACCGTACTGATGCGGCGCTTTTTTGAACCGTTGAGACGCTTTTGAGATGCTACTCAGTAACAATGAGTGCTACTATCATAAGAACAAAGACCTGGAGAGGTGGCAGAGCGGTTGAATGCGGCAGACTCGAAATCTGTTATGGTGTCACAACCATCGGGGGTTCGAATCCCCCCCTCTCCGTTGAAACGTCAACCTGAATTTAAAATTACACCTTGACAGATTGAGCGACTTGTGATACAGCTTTAAAGTGATTGATTAAGCCGCCACCTAAATCGCGAGGGGCTACGGCTTCAACCTTCACGAAGTGGAGGTAAGCCGTAGGGGAAGAGCGGGAAATACGAGGGCTAAACGCCCGAATTATTTCCAGTTATTTACCGGTGGTATAATGAATGGTAGCCATGAAACAAGTCCTCACGATAGTTGTAAAGCTTCAACCCTCCCCTGAACAGATGGCCTTCTTAGAGGCAACCCTTCAGGCGTTTGCGGATGCCTGCAACTATGTGAATGAACACACAGACTCTAAGCTGACCAATAAAATTGCGATTCAGTCCCTAACCTACCAAACCATCAAGAGCGAGTTTAACCTCGTGGCAAATATGGCTGTTAGGGCTTGTGCGCGTGTAGCTGTCAACCGCAAGGTTGCCAAGCTAAAAGGCAAGCCTGTTAAAAAGTTTGCCCCAGGCAGTATGGACTGCGATAAAGACTTGTTTCGACTTCGTGAACAGGACTGGACGGTAAGCCTTGCTACTGTTCGCGGTAGAGAGCGAGTCAAGTTGAACCCAGGTAACTACCAGAGAGGAAAACTCAAAGGGAGGAACCCAACTTCATCTCAATTATGTAAGCACCGCGACGGTCAGTTCTACCTGCATATTCAGATAAAAAATACCCCTCCAGATCCAAAAAATACCGATAAGGTAATTGGTATCGATTTAGGGCGTCGCGATATTGCCGTTACTACAGAAGATGAAAGGTGGAATGGCAAGCATATTCAGTCGGTGCGAGATAGGTTCAGCAAAGTAAGAGCATCTCTCCAGAAAAAAGCCTCGAAAGGCACGAGAACAACTCGACGTAGATGTCGAGAAGTTTTGAAACGGTTGTCGGGGAGGGAGAGGCGTTACCAACAATGGCTCAACCACAACATTTCTAAATCAGTGGTCAAACGAGCAGTTGAGTTAAGTGCCTCAATTGCTATAGAAGACTTAACAGGCATAAGGGAAAGAACTAACCAGCAACCGAGAAACAAGACTGAGCGAAGACGCTCAAATTCGTGGGCATTCTATCAACTGCGAATGTTCATTGAGTACAAGGCACTTTCTGCTGGTGTTCAATTTATCCCAATCCCCCCTGCTTATACTTCTCAAATGTGTCACAAGTGTCTGCATATTCACCCGGTAAAAGGAATCCCCACACTGCTAATGTAGTATAATTTTGTAGTATAGTGCCGATTATTAAGACTATCCAGCTTATTCAGCACCTTTTTGAAAGGAAAATCTTTTTTCATACAAAATCAATATCGTAGGCTTGTACTAAAGAAAAAGTTAGCGGGTAAGGATATTGTGAAAGTATCCATGGTCTTTTTTCTATAGCGGTAGTAAGGTTAAGACAGTGTTTACCAACCTCTATAGTCAAGTTAAAATCTTCCTGCAATCCCTCCCAGCAA